>CAXTCT010000136.1:0-5619 GCA_964242565.1 uncultured Acetobacteraceae bacterium
GCTGCGAGCGCGCGCGCCGGGCGGCCCGGCTCGGCTACCGGAACCGAGGCGAGCAGCATGCGCGTGTACGGATGGGCCGGACGCAGCAGCACGTCGTCGCGATGGCCGAGTTCGACGATGCGGCCGAGATACATCACCGCGAGGCGATGGCTGACATGCTCGACGACCGGCAGGTCGTGGCTGATGAACAGGTAGGCGACGTTATACGCCCGCTGCAGCTCGCCGAGCAGGTTGATGATCTGCGCCTTGATCGAGACATCGAGTGCCGCGACCGCTTCGTCACAAACGATCAGGTCGGGGTTGCTGGCCAGCGCCCTTGCAATCCCGATACGCTGCCGCTGTCCGCCGGAGAACTCATGTGGAAAACGGTCGGCGGCACTGGCCGGCAGGCGTGTCTTTTCCAGCAGGTCCGATACATGGGCCGCGACCTCGTCACGATGCGTGGCGATACCGAGGTTGATCAGCGGCTCGGCGATGATGTCGCGAACCCGCATTCGCGGGTTGAGACTGCTGAACGGGTCCTGGTAGATGATCTGAAGGTGGCGGCGGACCGGACGCATCTGCCGACGCGACAGATGGTCGATGCGGGCACCGCCGAACCAGACCTCGCCCGCGCTGGGTTGGGTCAACCCGAGAATGACGCGCGCCAGCGTCGATTTTCCGCAGCCGCTCTCGCCGACCAGGGCGAAGGTTTCGCCGGCCTCGATACGGAAGCTGACATCGCTCACCGCCTGGACGGTTTCGCGCGGACCGATGCCGCCGTCACGGCCGCTATCATAGCTCTTGCTCACGGACCGGATTTCGAGAACCGGGCTCATGGCGATGCCGCGAGATGGCACGCGATGCGCCTGCCGCCGGCTTTCTCGACCAGTGCCGGGACGGACCGGTGGCAGACCGCGATGGCATGGCCGCAGCGTGGCGCAAAACCGCATCCTGGCGTGGTGGCCTGCAGGCCCGGCACGGAGCCCGGGATTTCGGCCAACCTGGCGCCGCGTGCGCGTCCAGCGGCGGCCCCGAGCCGGGGTGTCGCGGCCAGCAACCCGCGTGCATAGGGATGCCATGGGTCGCGGAACAGTTCGGCGGTGGAAGCCTCCTCGATGATGCGGCCGGCATACATGACGGCAACGCGCCTGGCATATTCGGCAACGATGCCGAGGTCATGGGTGATCAGAAGCATGCCCGCCTTGGTCTCGAGCACCAATATGCGCATGAGATCCAGTATCTGCGCCTGCACCGTGACATCCAGCGCGGTGGTCGGCTCGTCGGCGATGAGCAGGCCGGGACGCGCGACCATGGCCATGGCGATCATCGCGCGCTGCCGCATGCCGCCGGAAAGCTGGTGCGGATAGGCGCCCAGGCAATGCCTCGGATCCGCGATCCGCACCTGGGACAGCATCTCCAGCGCCGCCGCACGGCTCCCTTTGCGCGAAAGACCTCGGTGCAGACGCGCGGACTCTGCCACCTGCGCGCCGATGGTCATGACCGGGTTCAGCGAGGTCATCGGCTCCTGGAAGATCATGCCGATCCTGCCGCCGCGTATCCGCCGCATACGGCGCTCCGGCAGTTCCAGCAGGTTCTCGCCATCGAGCAGCACCTGGCCACGGGTGCGGGCATTCCGCCACGGCAGCAGCCGAAGCAGCGACATCGCGGTCAGCGACTTGCCGCAACCGGATTCGCCGACCAGGGCCAGCATCTCGCCGGCGCCGAGATCGAGCGATACGTCGTGTACCGCCGGAATCCAGCCGCTGCCGGTGCGCAGCTCGGTGCTGAGCCGGTCGATGCGCAGACGCGGTATCGCGTGGGTTCGGGGCATCAGTTCCGCAGCCGCTGCGACGGATCGAGCAGGTCGCGCAGCCCGTCGCCGAGCAGGTTGACGCCGAACACGGTGGCCGACAGGAAAATCGCGGGGATGAACACCAGGTAGGGCTTGATATGCCAAAGCGACCGGCCGTCCGAGATGGTGCCGCCCCAGGACGACACCGAAGGCGGCACGCCGGCGCCGATGAAGGACAGGGTGGCCTCGGTGATCATCGCCGCCGCCCAGATGAAGGTGGCCTGCACGGCGAGCGGCGGCAGCACCGACGGCAGCAGGTGACGCAGCATGATGCCTACGGGTGTCGCGCCGGAGGTCACGGCCGCATCGATGAAGGGCTGCTCGCGCAGGGACAGCACGACCCCGCGCACCATGCGCGACACGCCGGGCAGCTCGACCAGGGTGATGGCCAGGACGACGTTGGTGATCGAGGCGCCGGTGATGGTCATCAGCGCGATCGCGAGCAGGATGCCGGGGATCGACATGAGCGCGTCCATCGCGCGCATGACCAGCGCGTCGGTCCACCGGCTGGCCGCGGCCACACTGCCGATCAGGACACCGCCGGCCGAGGACAACAGGGCAACCAGCAGGCCGATCGCGAGCGAGACGCGGGCGCCGTACAGCACGCGCGAATACAGGTCGCGTCCCAGCAGGTCGGTGCCGAACCAGTGCGACGCTCCCGGCGCGCGCAGGCGATGCGCCGGGTCCAGCGCCAGCGGATCGACCGTGCCGAGCAGCGGCGCGAACAACGCCAGCAGGATCATGGCGACAAGGATCGCAGCCCCTGCGAACAGGCTTGAATGACGCGAGGTCATTTCGTGCCCCAATATCGTATTCGCGGGTCGAGCAGCACGTAGGACAAGTCGACCATGAGGTTGATCGTGATCTGCACGGCGCTGACCACCAGCACGACGCCTTGGATGACCGGATAATCGCGATGCAGCACGGCATCGACGGTGAGGCGGCCGAGGCCGGGTATGGCGAAAACGGTTTCGGTGATCACCGATCCGGCGATCAGGGCGGCGATGCCGCTGCCGATGACGGTGACGGTCGGGATTGCCGCGTTGCGCAACCCATGGCGATACAGGATGCCGCGACGGCTGACGCCCTTGGCCAGCGCGGTGCGGATGAAGTCGCGTGACAGCACGTCGCGCATGGTGCTGCGGGTGATGCGCGCGACCAGGGATGCATAGGCCAGCCCCAGGGTCAGGGACGGCAGCAGCAGGTGCCGGAGGCATCCGGCCAGGTCGTCGGCGGGCGAGACATAGCCCTGCACCGGCAGCCAACGCAGCTGCGAGGCGAACACATAATCGAGCACATAGCCGACAACGAAGACCGGCGTGGAGAAGGACAGCACGGAGGTCACGGTGAAGGCGCGGTCGGCGACGCCGCCCGGCCTGGCGGCCGCCTGCACGCCGAGCGGGATTGCCAGCAGCAGCGCCATCGCGAGGCTCATGCAGAGCAGGGTCAGCGTGGCGCCGGCTCGCTGGACGATCAGCCGGATCACCGGCTCGTTGCTGAAGATCGATACGCCCAGGTTGCCGTCGAGCATCTCGCCGAACCAGTGCATGAAGCGGACCAGGAAAGGCTGGTCCAACCCGAGTGCCCGCCTGACGGCATCGAGCTGCTCGGGGGTGGCCTGGTCTCCGGCAATGACCATCGCCGGGTCGCCCGGCGTGAGGCTAAGCAGCCCGAACACCAGAAAGGCCACGAGCAGCACCACGGCGAGCGTCATGCCGAGCCGCCTGCCGACGTAGAACAGCATGACGCTGGATCAACGATGCCGGATCAGAAGGCCATCAGCGAGTCCCGGAAGGTCCCGGGCTCGTAGCCCGTGCGCGTGAGGTTGCGTCGTTGCAGCTCGGGGATGAGCTCGTCCACGATCGAGGCGACATAGTCGGGTTTCAGGTAGCCGACGATGAGGAAGCCATCGCCGCCGATCTCCTCGATGGCATCGCGCATCTGCGACGCCACCGCGTCGACCGTGCCGACAATGGTATAGCCGTGCGGCATGGTCGTGATGCTGCGCAGCGTCGCATCCGGGCCGGCATGCTTGATCGTCCGGAGCAGGCTCTGCATGCCGTTGGTCTTGATCTCGGGGAGCTTCGCATCGGGGTCGATCTTCGACAGGTCGATACCCGACAGATACGACATCGCGGCGATGGCGTGTTCCATTCGGGCATTGCGCGCGGCGGCCATCCGCTGCTGCATCGCGTCGGCGTCGGCGGCATCGCGGACCACCACCGGGGAGAGGGTGAACAACGCCTTGCAGTTGGCCGGATCGCGTCCGAAGGCGCGGGCGTGGCGATGCACCTCGTCGCGATAGTCCTTCATCTGCTCGATGTCGTCGGCATGGCCGGCCAGCACGAGTTCCGCATTGCGCCCGCTGAACAGGCGGCCGCGCGGCGAGGCACCCGGGGCCACGAACACCGGCTGGCCCTGCGGCGAGCGCGGCACGTTCAGCGGTCCGCGCGAGCGATAATATTTGCCCTCGAAATTGACGCTGTGAACCTTGGCGGGGTCCGCGAAAACGCCGGTCTCGGGATCCATCACGACCGCATCCGCATCCCAGGAGTTCCAGAGCTGCTTCACGCAGTCGATGAACTCGTCGGCCATATCGTAGCGCAGGTCATGTTCGTACTGCTTTTCGAGTCCGTAATTCTGTGCCGCGCTGTCATTGGTCGCGGTCACGATATTCCAGCCGATCCGTCCCGAAGTAAAATGGTCGAGCGTCGACATCAGGCGGGCCAGCAGGAAAGGCGGATAGAATGTCGAGGTCAAGGTCGGCGCGATGCCGATATGCTTCGTCACGGCAGCCAGATAGGGCACCAGCGCCACCGGATCGAATTTTGGGGTCATCGCCGCGTGGCGCAGGTAGAAATCACGGCTGCCGCCATAATTGTCCGGAACCGTCGAGCTGTCCTCCAGGATAAGCACGTCGAAGCAGGCGCGCTCCAGCCGCTGGATCATGTCCTGGAACAGGGTCGGCTTGGTCCAGTCGTAGCTCGCGTCATATCCGGGCGTGTTCCAGCCCTGGATCGTGACTCCGGGCCCGAGAAACCAGCCAAGGTGAAAGAGGCTCATGCCGGCGCTTCCTTATGAGGACGGATCTTGCCGGGTGAAGTGTCAGACCATCATCCCGCAGCCGGCCAGTTCAACATGGCGGAGGCGCCATAGTATTTTCCGACCGATCTAGCGAGTGGCCGTGACGATCCACACGGCGCTGGCGATCCGCACGCCACCGGAATCCGCGTAGGGGACCAGGGCCTGCCGCACCGCCGTCCGGATGTCGTGCCTTGCATCGTCGGACAGGCCGGCCTGGAGGCGCGCCAACGGACCGATCTGCAGCGCGTAGGCCAGGGCGTCCTCGATCGCTTCTGCCTTGTTCGCGCCGACGCCGACCTGCAACGCCAGGTCGAACGGCTGCATTGCGATATCATGCAGGCCGGCGCTGGCAAGGATTGCCTCGACGCGCTCGCGCCGGGCGAAGGCAAACGGACCCGGCGCATCCGGATCGATGTCGGCCGTGGCGGGCAGGCAAGGTTTCGCTGCCGCCAGAGGCAGGGTCAGCCAGGGATTTTCCTGCGGGCCGCGCCAGCAGACGAAGGCAAGGCGTCCGCCCGGCTTCAACCCGTGGGCCAGATGGGAGAAGGCGGCGGCCGGATCGTCGAAGAACATCACCCCGAAGCGGGAGAATAACAGGTCGAACAGGCCCGCATCGACGGGATGGCAGCTCGCATCCCCGCACGCGGTCCCAGAAGTTCAGAAGAGATTCGCAATGGTATTTCATTCCCCCTTGATAGTCA
>CAXTCT010000137.1:0-5595 GCA_964242565.1 uncultured Acetobacteraceae bacterium
CGGTCGGCCTCGCCTTGCGGGATGTCGTCGTCGCGCCAGGCGTTCGACGTGGAGGGCCTCAAGAGCGAGCTCATGGTCACCGCCCTCTCCTGCGGCGCGCAGGACCGCTACAACGCCTTCATCGAGAAATTCCGCGGCGATGTGACGGCGCAGGAAGGCATCTTGAAGCGCTATTTCGCGAGCGCCTACGGACGCGCGGCGCAGAAGGAGCATGACGACTACATCACCCAGTTGGCGAATGTTCAGTCCGAACGGGGCCTCCAGGCCGGCACCTCGTTCTGCAACCAGCGGATCAGCATGTTCGACGAGGTCGACGCACTCGAGGGCGGCGACCTCGGCGGCTATGCCGAAGCCAAGGACATCGTGCAGCCCGCATTCTACGAGACCTGTGCTACGCCTGTCCTGTCGGGTTCCTCCGCGCGGGTGCGTCACGTCCGCGCTACCGGCCATGGCCGCCACCGGGGCCGGCGCGAGAGCTGACGGATCCGAGGGCGGCAGATCCGGGAGCGGAGAGGCGTGGGAAGGAGTGCGGGAGCTTGACGGGCGAGAACGACGCACGCAAGAACACATCATGAACGACCTCTTTTCGCGCAAGCCGCCTGTTGCCCATCCAAATGCCAAGATTGGGGCTAACGCCAAGATTGGGCCTAATGCCAAGATTGGGGCCACGGCCAAGATCGGGCGGACCGCCAAGATGGAGGCATCGAGAAGGGCGCCGAAGGCCGCGCCGGCGCCGCGTGGGACCGCGAATCCGTCGCCGCCGCAAAGCTACTCGGCGAGCGACATCGAGGTGCTGGAAGGACTGGAGCCGGTGCGGCGCCGTCCGGGCATGTATATCGGCGGCACCGACGAGACCGCCCTGCATCACCTTGCCGCGGAAATCCTCGACAATGCCATGGACGAGGCGGTGGCCGGCCATGCCAGCCTGATCGAGTTCTCGCTCGAAGGCGGCAACTGGCTGACCGTGCGAGACAATGGCCGCGGCATACCGGTCGACCGCCACCCGAAATTCCGCGACCGCTCCGCGCTCGAGGTGATCTTCACCACCCTGCATTCCGGCGGCAAATTCTCCGGTGACGCTTATGCCACGTCGGGTGGCCTGCACGGGGTTGGCTCCTCCGTGGTCAACGCGCTGTCGTCGAGGCTCGAGGTCGAGGTGGCACGCGACCGCGTGGTCTGGCGCCAGGAATACCAGCGCGGCCATCCGGTGACGAAACTGGAGCAGATCGGCGTCACCCAGAACCGGCGCGGCACCCAGATCCGCTTCCTGCCCGACAGCGAGATCTTCGGTGACCTGCAGTTCAGCCCGGTCCGGCTATATCGCCTGTGCCGCTCGAAGGCCTTCCTGTTCCGGGGCGTCACGCTGCGCTGGAACTGCGACCCGTCGCTGATCAAGGGCGAGGAGCCCCCCGCCGAAGCCGTGCTGCATTTTCCCGGCGGCCTTGCCGACAGCCTGCGCGACGAGCTTGGCGAGGCCGGACAGGCTTTGGCCGAACTTTGGTCGGGCGAGGCCGAGCTGCCGACGGCGGCCAACGGCGCGAGCACGGGCCGCCTCGAATGGGCGATCGCGTGGATCGAATCCGGCGAGGCGCGGCTTACCTCGTTCTGCAACACCATTCCGACCACCCAGGGCGGCACCCACGAGACCGGCTTTCGCAACGCGCTGCTTCGCGGCCTGCGCGCCTGGGGCGAGCAACGCAGCAACAAGCGCGCGGCCCAGGTCACCGCGGAGGACCTGCTCGGCGCGGTGGCGGCGAAGCTTTCGGTCTTCATCCGCGAGCCGCAATTCCAGGGCCAGACCAAGGAGAAGCTGACCAACACCGAGGCGACGCGCCTGGTCGAGACCGCTCTGCGCGACCGTCTCGACCATTGGCTGTCCGGCCATCCGGCGCAGGCCGACACCCTGCTCGCCTTCATCATCGAGCGGGCCGAGGAGCGGCTGCGCCGGCGCGAGCTCAAGGACACCCCGCGCAAATCGGCCACGCGGCGGCTGCGCCTGCCGGGCAAGCTGACCGACTGCACCCGCGAGAATGCCGCCGAGACCGAGATATTCCTGGTCGAGGGCGACAGCGCCGGCGGCTCGGCCAAGCAGGCCCGCAACCGTGAAACCCAGGCGGTGCTGCCGTTGCGCGGCAAGATCCTGAACGTCGCCAGCGCGACCACCGAGAAGATGCGGCAGAACCAGGAGTTGCGCGACCTGGTCGAGGCCCTCGGCTGCGGCGTCGGCGAGCGCGCCGACATCGGCCGGCTGCGCTACGGGCGCGTCATCATCATGACCGACGCGGACGTGGACGGGGCCCATATCGCGTCGCTGCTGATGACCTTCTTCTACCGCGAGCTGCCCGACCTGATCCGCCTGGGGCATCTCTATCTGGCGCAGCCGCCGCTGTACCGGCTCACCCAGGGGGCGAAGACGGTCTATGCGATGGACGACCGCGACCGCGAGCGCAAGCTGAAATCGGCCTTCAAGGCCAATGCCAGGATCGATGTCAGCCGCTTCAAGGGCCTTGGCGAGATGCCGCCGGCCGACCTGAAAACCACGACCATGGACCCCGCGCGGCGCACCCTGCTCAAGGTGGTGGCCGCGCCGGACGACCGCGACGAGACCAGCAGCATGGTCGAAAACCTGATGGGCCGCCGGCCGGAACTGCGCTTCCAGTTCATCCAGGAACATGCCAGGAGCGTGGAATTGCTGGACGTCTAGGCGGCGACGAGGATCGGCTAGTCGAGATCGCCTTCGTACCCCTGGCCGTACCAGGTCGCCGGGATATCCTTGTTCAGCGGGGCAGCCATGCGGTGCGACCGGCGCCGATGGTGCCGGCCACCGCCGGTCACCCCGGCGGCCAGCCGGATGCGGTTTTCGACCGGGCCGCCATAGGCGTTGCCGCGATGGTTGCTGTTGTCATGCAGGAACTGGTCGATCAGCCAGCGTCTGAGCCGGATCAGGCCACCTGCCCTGTCCTGGCGCTAACGAGGCCGAGCTGCCGCCGCTGTGCTGCAAGCAAGTCATAGGGCTGGCCGAGCGCGATGCCGCTTGCATCGTCAAGCTGCTGCACATGGGCGTCATCCAACTCGACGGTCGCGCCAGCTAGGTTGTCGAGCAGTTGAGCTTGCGTTCGCGGTCCCAGGATCGGGACCATCCCCTTTCGGACGAGCCAGGCAATCGCAACGGCGCCGGGGCCGCATCCGATCTGCCCCGATACCACCAACAGCGTGTCGATGACGGCGTTGCTCGTGGCGTCCATTTCGGGAGCGTTGCCCTTCCGGCCGGGCTCGCCCATGCGGTATTTGCCGGTCAGCACTCCTCCGGCCAAGGGCGAGTAGGCCATCACCCCAAGCCCAAGGGCGGCCGCCATTGGCAGAAACTCCCGCTCGGCCGTACGCTCGATGAGGTTGTATTCAAGCTGGAGCACGGCGACTGGCACCCAGCCGCGCAGGTCGGCGAGGGTTGCCGCAACGCCAACGCGCCACGCCGGAAAATTTGAGAAGCCGGCGTAGAGCACCTTCCCGGCGCGAACGAGGTCATCCAAGCCGCGCACGATTTCCTCCACCGGAGTGATGCCGTCGTCGAAGTGCGGGAGATAGATGTCGATCCGGTCAGTCCTCAGGCGCCGAAGGCTGTCCTCGACCGACTTGGCCATCGCCTTGCGGTTATTGCCAAGCGCGGTGGACGACGGGTGGGCCGAGGCGCTGCGGCTGTATTTGGATGCGATGACGAACTCGTCGCGCCGGGAAGCGGTGAGCTCGCCGATCAGGCTCCCGGCCTGGCCGAGCTGGTATGCTTCAGGGCTGTCGATGAAGTTGCCCCCGGCCTCGGCATAGCTGTTGAAGATGCGTGCGGCCTCGTCCGGGCCGGCGCCCAGGCCGGTCCGTTCGCCGAACATCCGATGCTGCATCGAGGTGCCTGTCGTGCTGTGATTGTTGAACCGCCGCTCACCGCCACAGCCCTTCGAAGCGCCGTCCCGCCGTGCGGCTATAGTGGAGGGTATGCCTGGGGCCGCGCGGGCCGGCGCGCTCGGCTGCCACGCCGACGAGGTAGTTGACGGCCTGGCGGGTGAGCGGTTGGCCACGTTCGGAGAGGAACAGCCAGGGCAGCGCATCGGTGCGGATGGCGAGGTGACGTTTGACGGCGCGCAGCTCGATCATGATCGGCGCCGGCACATGGGCACGGGTGGCGTGGCCCCGTGTCAGCGGCGCCAACAGGATGCGGTCCGGGGCCTCGATGGCGCCAAGGCGGATCGGATCGAACAAGGAGGGCATGCTGGTCTCTCCATAAAAAAGGACCGGCGCGGCCGGGAATCGCTTGAACAAGCCGGGCGCGCCATTCTAGGCTTAAAGGATCAACAGCTGAAAGGAGGTGATCCAGTGTCTCATTGTTTGACGAAGGCTTCGCTTGAAGTGACCTGGACATTCGGGATCATGATATCCTCCGCCATTTCCGCAGAAATGCCGGCCTGACCAGCCACTCCACTCGGCCCTTCAGACAATGGAAGGCCCAGGGGGTATCCCCTCCGGGGCCTTCATTGCGTCTGGGACTTCGCCAGATCCCGTGACGCAAGATCCTCGACCCGCCTTGTCCGATACGATATCGTAATCGATAATTCGAGGTCGGGTCAGCGTTATGGCAGTTCTGGTGGAAGCGGGCAGTCCCGCCGGCGCTCTCGTTGCGGAATCCTCCTGGCGTCGCGGGTTGCGGCCCTGGCTTCGCCATCTCCTTGACCGGCTCGCCGAGCCGGTGCCGCTGATGCGCCGGCTGCGAGCGTCGCGTCGCCTGCGCTATCGCATGCAGGCGGCTCTGGGCTACCGGCCGGATCTTCGCCATCCGCGCAGCTTCAACGAGAAGATCGCCTGGCGGATGCTGCACGACCGCAACCCGCTGATCCCGCTCACCATCGACAAGCTCGCGGTGCGCGACTGGGTGTCCGCCCGGATCGGGCCGGAGCTGCTGATACCGCTTTTCGGCGCCTGGGACCGCGCCTCGGATATCGATTGGGACGCCCTGCCCGACCGCTTCGTGCTGAAGGCCACGCATGGCTGGAACATGAATTTCCTGGTCCACAACAAGGCGATGACCAATCGCGCCGCGGTGCTGGCGATGGCCGAGCAATGGCTCCGGCGCAGCCATTACACCGGCACGGATGAATGGGGCTATCGCGACATCCCGCATCGTCTCCTGGCCGAGGAGATGCTGCTCGACGAGGCCGGCAACATTCCCACCGACCTCAAATTCCATGTCTTCCAGGGCCGGGTAGGACTGATCGGTGTTCATAACGGACGGTTCGGCAACCACCGCGTCACCTTCTTCGATGCCGGGATGCGCCGGATGCCGATGACCCAGGGACGCCCCGCCGAGGAGGGCTGGGTGCCGCCGGCGAACATCGCCGAGCTGATCGGCATCGCCGAGCGGCTGGGTGCGGCCTTCGACTATGTGCGCGTGGATCTCTATTTGGTGCGCGGCGTGGTCCGCTTCGGCGAGCTCACCCATTACGACAGCGGCGCCTGCAGCCCTTATGTGCCGGCCGCCTATGACCGGATCATTGGCGACATGTGGCAGCTGGGCGTCAGCGGCGGGTCAGCAGGAACGGCACCCGCCGG
>CAXTCT010000138.1:0-5582 GCA_964242565.1 uncultured Acetobacteraceae bacterium
GCGCAGGGTCTGGTGGCGCGGCGGCAGCGTCTGCCAGAGCAGGACGGCGATCACGGCCACGCAGACGAGGACGATCATGCCGGAGCCCGCCGCGGCCCGGAGGGCGAACCGCCGGTAGCTCCGGCCCGAGGGCGGCACTATCTCAGCCGCTCGGCGGCTTCCAGGGCGAAATAGGTCAGGACGCCGCGGGCGCCGGCGCGCTTGAAGGCCAGCAGGCTCTCCATCATCGCCTTCTCGTGGTCGAGCCAGCCATTGCGGATCGCCGCCATCAGCATCGCGTATTCGCCAGACACCTGATACGCGAAGATCGGCACCTCGTAGCGGTCGCGCACGCGCCGGATGATGTCGAGATAGGGCATGCCGGGCTTGACCATGACCATGTCCGCCCCTTCGGCGAGATCGAGCCCGACCTCGCGCAGGGCCTCGTCGCTGTTGGCGGGGTCCATCTGGTAGGTCTTCTTGTCGCCGCGCAGCAGGCCGCCCGAGCCGAGCGCGTCGCGGAACGGGCCATAGAAGGCGCTGGCGTATTTGGCGGCGTACGACATCAGGCGGGTATGGATGAAGCCTTCGCGGTCCAGGGCGGCGCGCAGGCTGCCGATGCGGCCATCCATCATGTCGGACGGCGCGAGGATATCGAAGCCGCTGCGGGCCTGGTTCAGCGCCTGGACGGCCAGGACGGCGACGCTCTCCTCGTTGGCGACATAACCGTCGCGCAGCACGCCGTCATGGCCGTGGCTGGTATAGGGGTCCAGCGCCACGTCGCCGATCAGGCCGAGGTCGGGGAACTCCGCCTTGAGCAGACGCGCGCTCCGGCAGATCAGGTTGTCGGGGTTGGCGGATTCCGTGCCGTCCTCGTCGCGCTTGCCGAGCGGGGTGACCGGGAACAGGGCGATGGCGGGAATGCCCAGCCGGGCCGCCGGCGCGACATGGGCGGCCAGCCGGTCGAGCGAGACCCGCTTCACCCCCGGCATGGAGGCGATCTCGGAGGTGGCGGCCTCGCCCTCGGTGACGAACACCGGCCAGATCAGGTCGTCGAGCGAGAGGCTGTTCTCGGCCACCAGCCGGCGCGTGAAGGCGTCGTGGCGGTTGCGCCGGAGCCGGGTCGTGGGAAAGCTGCCGGGCGTCATCATGCCTCACCCGCCTGCGGCCCGGCCTGGAGGCGGCTATGCTTGCGGCTATAGCCGAAATAGATCCCGAACCCGATCACCAGCCAGACAAACAGCCGGACCCAGGTCAGCCCGTCGAGCGAGACCATCATCGCCAGGCATGACAGGATGCCAAGGATCGGGACAACCGGGCCGCCGGCGACGCGGAACCTGCGCTCCCGGCCCGGGTCGCGGTGACGCAGGATCATCACGCCGGCGCAGACGATGACGAAGGCGAGCAGCGTGCCGATCGAGGTCATGTGGCCAAGCTCGCTGATCGGCAAAAAGGCGCAGAGCACGCCGGTCAGACCCATGAACAGCAGGTTCGAGCGCCAGGGGGTGCGCCAGGTCGGGTGGATGTCGGAGAAGAAGCGCGGCAGCAGGCCATCGCGCGACATCGCATAGAACACCCGCGACTGGCCGAACAGCAGCACCAGCATGACCGAGGTGAAGCCGCAGATGATGCCGAACTTCACCATCGGCTTGAGCCAGTGATAGGGCGTGACGTTGATGGCGCTGGCGACGGGAGCCGCGTCGTTGAGCATCAGCTTGTAGTTCAGCAGGCCGGTCAGCACGAAGGAGAAGGCGACATAGGCGAGCGAGCAGACCGCGAGGCTGCCGAGGATGCCGATCGGCAGGTCCCGCTCGGGCCGCCTGGTTTCCTGGGCCGCGGTGGAAACGGCGTCGAAGCCGACATAGGCAAAGAAGATGGTGCCGGCGGCGCGCATGATGCCGGAGATGCCGAAATGGCCGAAGCTGCCGTCGTTGGGCGGGATGAAGGGCACGTAGTTGGCGCCGTTGATGTAGGGGATGCCGAAGCCGATCACCGCCAGGATGACGCAGATCTTGATCACCACGATGACCGCGTTGACGCGCGCGGACTCCGAGACGCCGCGCATCAGCAGCAGCGAGATCACCACGATGATGAACACCGCCGGCAGGTTGATCAGGCCGCTGGCAAGGCTGCCATCGGGCAGCTTCACGGTCTCGAACGGAGAGGCAAGCAGCCGCGGCGGCAGCGCCAAGCCGAAATCCATCAGCAGGGAGTTGACGTATCGCGACCAGCTCACCGCTACCGTCGCCGCCCCGACGGCGTATTCGAGCACCAGGTCCCATCCGATGATCCAGGCGACCAGCTCGCCGAGCGTGGTGTAGGCATAGGTGTAGGCGCTGCCGGCCACCGGGATCATGCTGGCAAGCTCGCTGTAGCAGAGCCCGGCGAAGCCGCAGCCGATCGCGGCGATCAGGTAGGAGACCACCACCGCCGGACCCGCATTCTCCGACGCGGCGATCCCGGTCAGCGAGAACAGCCCCGCGCCGATGGTGCAGCCGATTCCGAGTGCCACCAGGTTCCACGGCCCGAGCACCCGTCTCAGCGCCGGGCCGCCGGCATTGACGGTGAGGCTCTCGATCGTCTTGCGTCGCCAGAGGCTTGCCGCCCCCGAGGTCACGACGGATTGGGACATGCAGCGTGTCTCCTCAGACGGGTAGCTTGAATTAAAGCCGGGGGCGCTCGAATTGAAGGTCGCGAGGTTCCGCTCGGGGCGACGCCGGCGTAGTGTCGGGACCAGTTGAACCCACTTACAATCTGCATACCAGCCCCTCCGGCAGCGGAAGGGCGGACCGCCAGGACCCGGAGCCGAACATGCCCGATCAGATCACCCCACAGCCCGACCTGACCGGCCGGCACCGCTTCTTCGCGGCCTCGTTGCGCGAGAGCGATCCGGAACTGGCGGCCGCCTTGGCTCGCGAGATGACACGCCAGCAGGACGGCATCGAGCTGATCGCCAGCGAGAATATCGTCTCCGCGGCCGTGCTGGAGGCGCAGGGCAGCGTCCTGACCAACAAATACGCCGAAGGCTATCCGGGCCGGCGTTATTACGGCGGTTGCGTCGAGGTGGACCGTGTCGAGCAGCTGGCGCTGGACCGCGTGCGCCGGCTGTTCGGCGCCGGCCATGCCAACGTGCAGCCGCATTCGGGCGCGCAGGCGAACCAGGCGGTGTTCCTCGCCCTGCTCAACGCCGGCGACACCATCCTGGGCATGAGCCTCGCCGCCGGCGGACACCTCACCCATGGCGCCGCGCCCAACCTTTCCGGGAAGTGGTTCAGGGCGATCCAGTATGGCGTGCGCCGTGACGATGGCCTGCTGGATTACGAGGAACTCGAGCGGCTTGCCCGCCAGGAGAAGCCGAGGCTCATCATCGCCGGCGGCTCGGCCTACCCGCGCATCATCGATTTCGCCCGCATACGGCGCGTGGCCGACGAGGTCGGCGCCTTCTTCATGGTCGACATGGCGCATTTCGCGGGCCTGGTGGCGGCGGGGCTGTATCCAAGCCCGCTGCCGCATGCCCACGTTGTCACCAGCACCACCCACAAGACGCTGCGCGGCCCGCGCGGCGGGCTGATCCTGTCGAATGACGAGGCGCTGGGCCGCAAGCTCAATTCCGCCGTGTTCCCCGGCCTTCAGGGCGGCCCGCTGATGCATGTCATCGCCGCCAAGGCGGTGGCCTTCGGAGAAGCCTTGCTGCCGGAATTCAAGCTTTACCAGCAGGCGGTGGTCGAGAATGCCCGCGTCCTGGCCGAAACCCTGGTCGAGCGCGGACTGGCGATCGTCACCGGAGGCACCGACAGCCATCTGCTGCTGGTCGATTTGCGGCCGAAGCGGGTGAACGGCAAGCTGGCCGAAGCAAGCCTCGAGCGGGCCGGGATCACGGCGAACAAGAACGCGATCCCGTTCGACCCGGAAAAGCCGGCGATCACCTCGGGAATACGGCTCGGCAGCCCGGCCGCCACGACACGCGGCTTCGGGAGGCAGGAATTCCGGGAGGTCGGGCTGATGATCGACGAGGTGCTGGAAGGTCTGGCCGCGTCGAACGATGGCGCCAACAGCTCCGCCGAGGCCCGGGTGCATGAGCAGGTGCGCGCCCTTTGCGCGAGGTTCCCGATCTACGCCGGCTAGTCCGGCTTCCTACTCGTTTCTACTCGTTTCTACTCGTTTCTACTCGCGCAGGAACCGTGCCAGCCGCACCGCGGTGTGACCCCGGCTGGGCCGCAGGCTTGGCATCACCAGCAGGCACTGATCGTGTGGCGTGCGGATCTCCCGGCCGCCGTCGTTGGCGATCAGGCTGTGACAATCGGGGATGATGTCGCCGCCGCGAAACGGCCGGACGAAGCTGAAATTGCTGGTGACCGCGGTGACCACCTGGGTGACTTCGGCGCTGCGCCACGGCCCTGGCGGCCCGGCTGCCTGGCCGCCGGCAAGGCCAGTCTGGCGCAGCAGGGCGATGATCGCGGTGCGGGCGGTGGTGACGGTGTCGGGTTCCCAATGCGGTCCGGCCTCGACCAGGCAGGCGATGCGCGGGTCCGCCTCGTCGGCAAATCCGACATAATCGATCAGGCGGGGGCCGCTGCTGTGACCGCGGTCGGCGACGGCCATCGGTGGCGTGCCGATGGCCTTGGCCAGTCTGCGGCCCTTGGCCGTGGGTCCGCTGAGGATGAGCGGCTCGGATGGCCAGAGCATCGAATGCAGGTCGAGCAGGATGTCCGCGCTGTCGATGATCGGGCGCACCTCGCGGGCACGCGCGAGCTCGCGGGATTGGCGCGGGCCGTCGAGGATCGCGGTATCCCAGAGCCGGTTCATGTCCTCGTCGACGAAGCGCGAGGCGGTCGGATGGGCGGCGTCGAAACGCGCGAAGGCGGCGAGGTTGAGGAAGCCGAAGGTGAGCTTGCCGCGAAGCGGGCGCAGTCGCGCGCGCAGCATCTCGTCGAGGACGATGGCGCCGGCGATCTCGTTGCCGTGCATGAGCGCCGTGATCAGCACATGCGGCCCGGCGCGGCCGGTCTCGAAATGCTGGAAGCCGGCCACGCCGCAATTGCCCGACATCCAATCGTCGAGGTTGGGCGGCGTCAGCCGGACCTGGAAGCGGGGCAGGCTGGCTATGCCGGCGGTGGTCGAAGCGGGAGGCATCGCGTCGGGTGGGCGGTTCATGCCGGTCTGGTCATGCTGACGGCGAGGCGGCGGATGAAGGCGTCGCAGGCATCGAGCTGGTCGCGGGCGATCCACTCGTCGGGCTGATGCGCCTGGGCGATGTCGCCGGGACCGCAGACGATGCTGGCGATGCCGGCATTCTGGAAGATGCCCGCCTCGGTGCCGTAGGAAACCTTGCCATGCTGGTTGGCGCCGGAAGCCTGCTTGACCAGCGCCACCAGCGGATGGCGCGCATCCAGCGCCAGCGGCGGCAGGGCGTGCAGGGGCTCGAAGCTGAAGCCGGAAGCGGGATCGATCCGCTTCATCCAGCTTTCGGTGGCGTGCGCGACATGAGCCTGGAGCCGCCTCAGTTCGGCCTCCGCGTCGTCGGCCGGGATGGTGCGCCATTCCATCTCGAAGACGCAGCGCTCGGGGATGATGTTCAGGATCGAGCCGCCCTCGACCAGGCC
>CAXTCT010000139.1:0-5574 GCA_964242565.1 uncultured Acetobacteraceae bacterium
TTCGCGCCGCGATGCCGCGCATTCGCACAACAACAGCGGGAGCCTGCGTGGCCGGGCCGTCGTCGTCGTCGTTGTCGTCGTCGTCGCGTGACCATGACGCCACACCCGGTCCGGATACGCGGCTATGGCTGGGCAAGGACATGGCCGGAATGCCGCGCAAGCGGCATCGTCCCTTCGATGACCATGATGTTGATGCTTTCCCGCCCGGTTTCGCCCAGCATGACACCCAATCGCTACCGAGGCGTTTATGGCGCGGGCGCTTCCGTTTGCGGCTAGAGTCCATGCTGCATGCGGTCGTGGATCTGCTGCTGCCGTTGCGCTTCGTGCTGGCCGTGGCCGTCACGCTGCACGCCTTGCGCACCAAGCGCGAAATCGGCGCCGCCATCGGCTGGATCGGGCTGACCTGGCTGGCGCCGTTATGCGGCACCTTCCTCTACGTCACGCTCGGCATCAACCGCGTGCGCCGTCTGGCCAAGCGGCTCAGCAATGCCAGGCCCTGGTCGAAGCGGCGCGACATCGACGAGGAGATACCGAAGCTCGAAGGAGATCTCGGGCCTCTGGTCGAGGCGGTGCAACGGCTCAGCGGCCGTCCGCTGCTCAAAGGCAACGCCGTGCTCTGTCTGCATGACGGCGACAATGCCTACCCGGTCATGCTCGAGGCCATCGCCGAGGCCGGACGCAGCGTCCTGCTCAGTTCGTATATCTTCCGCGACGACCGTATCGGCGTCGGTTTCATCGACGCCATCGTGGCGGCGCATGAGCGCGGCATCGCCGTCCGGGTGCTGGTGGACGGGATCGGCAGCGGATATTTCCGCTGCGGCGTGGCCCGGAAGCTCCATGCCGCCGGCGTTCCCGTCGCGCGCTTCATGCACTCCACGCTGCCTTGGCGGATGCCGTTCATCAACCTCCGCACGCACAAGAAGATCCTGGTCGTCGACGGGCTGGTGGGCTTTACCGGCGGCCTGAACATCGCCGTCGAGAATGTGCTGCGGGCAAGGCCGCTCCATCCGGTTTCGGACACCCACTTCAAGCTGACCGGCCCGATCGTCGACCAGCTCACCCAGGCTTTTGCCAAGGACTGGTCCTTCACCACAGGAGAGGATCTCGACGAGGGGATATTCTACGCCGAGCCGCCGCTGCCGCTGCCGGGCGAGGCGCTTTGCCGCGTGGTGACCTCGGGTCCGGACTCCGACCTCGAGAAGATCGAGTTCGTGGTCATGCAGGGGGTGGCCCTGGCGCGGCATTCGATTCGCATCATGACGCCCTATTTCCTGCCCGACGAGCGACTGCTGACCGTGCTTGCCATGTCGGCGATGCGCGGCGTGGCGATCGACCTGGTGCTGCCCAGAGCCAGCAACCACCGGCTGATCGATTGGGCGCGCACGCCGAACAACATCCCGCTGCTCGAGGCGGGCGTGCGGATCTGGCTCTCGAACGCGCCTTTCAACCATTCCAAGCTGATGGTGGTGGACCAGGCCTGGTCACTGATCGGCAGCGCCAACCAGGATGTCCGCAGCCTGCGGCTCAACTTCGAGCTCAATGTCGAAGTTCATGACCGCAGGCTGGCAAAGGAGCTGGACAGCTTCATGCTGGCGCATCGCCATGATCGCTACGACCCGACGCGGATCATGCAGCGCCCGTTCCCGCTCCGGATCCGCGACTCCGCGGCAAGGCTCCTGCTGCCTTATCTGTGAGGACGCCGCCGGCCGCGCGGCCCGCCTAGCTTCCCGCCTAGCGCGGGGGCTCGGTTCGCAGCACCACCATGATCGGGTGATGATCCGAGCGCCGGTGGGGGAGGATCTCGGCGTGCCGGCATTCCAGGCCGCGGACGAGGCAGCGGTCGAGCCGGATCGGGACCATGTCGGCCATGCGATGGGTCGGCTCGCGCGGGCCGACATCGCGAAATCCCGGCAGCAGCGCGGGACCGACGAGGTTGTAGTCGCCCAGCACCGCGCCGCGCGCCGGCAGCCGCTCGGCGATCAGGCGCAGCTGGCGGCGGTTGAGCACCTGCCCGTGCGAGAGATGCACGTTGGCAACCGAGAAGCCGGCATATTCGACCACCTGGCAGACCCTGCGGATCAGGGCGCCCGGTTGCAGCGCCCAGACCGAGGGAGGCCTGTGGAAGGGAAGCGGGCTCCAGCAGGCAACGCCGTGGATGCGTCCGGGCAGCGGCGAACGCGCGTAATAGCCGCCGATCCGGTCAGGCAGATGGTCGATCTCGCGGGTCGCCTCCTGCATGAGCATCAGGTCGGGCTGCTTGGTCTGGATCAGCCCGATCACGTCGTCGATGGAGGCGCCGGTTTTCCGCAGCAGGTTCCAGCTGACGATTTTCAAGCCGCGTCCTCCAGGGGGGGCGGCTGGTTCGGATCGGTGGCGGCGAACTCGATCGCCAGCGTGTAGCCGACGCCGAGCAGCACGGGACCCAGGAAGATGCCCAGGCCGCCGAAAGCCAGCACGCCGCCGAGCACCCCGAGCACGGTCAGCAGATAGGGCAGCTGCGCGCCGCGCGAGATGAAGACCGGACGGATGACGTGATCGGCGCCGGAAATCGCGACGACGCCATAGAGGGCGAGGATGATGCCCCAGCCCAGATGATGCGTCATGGCCAGCCATATCGCTGCCGGCACCCAGACCAGGGGAGCGCCGATGGGCAGCACGGCCACGAAAGCGGCGATGCCGCCGAACAGCACGGGGCTTGGCACATGGGCGATGTAGAAGCCGATCCCGGTCAGGATGCCTTGCACGATCGCGGTGCCGAGGATGCCATAGACGGTGCCCCGGACGGTGTTGCCGGTGACGGCGAGCAGCCGGTCGGCATAGGGGCCGGCGATGCGCCGGATGATCGCGCTCACGGTGCTGCCTAGCTGTTCTCCGCCGACCCAGAAAAAGAAGGCGATGAACAATGCCAGCACGAGCTGCAGCAGGCCGCTGGCGACCTGCACCAGCAGGCCCAGCGCCCGCTCGGCGATGCTGCCGAGATAAGGCTGGACGAAGGCCCCCGCGGCGGAGAGATCGGCCGACCATTTGGTCCAGGTCTGCGCCACCGGATGACCGATCAGCGGCGTGTTGGCGACCCAGCGCGGCGGCCCCGGCAGATGCAGCGACAGGGCGTTCTCGACGCCTCGCACGATCCCCGGCGCGTCGGCGACGCCGGCGGAGGTCACCAGGGCCAGCGGCAGCACGACCAGCAGCGCCGTCAAGAGCATCATCAGGGCGGCGGCCGTGTAGCGGCCCGAGCGCTGCTGGAGGTGCTTGTAGACCGGCCAGGTGGTGAAAGTCAGGATCGCCGCCCAGAGAAGAGACGAGAAAAAGGGATAAAGCACGAGAATGCAGCCGGTGGCGACGCCGCCGAGCAGCAGACCCATCATGATTCGCTCTGGCATATGCACCTTTCGCACCGGCCTGGCGGCTCCGGCGATGATTTCATCTTCCGGCGAATCCGGCGAGGGGCGGCGCCCCTGCATCGGCCGGATCATTCCGCTTGCCGCCTCGCCTGCTGGTTTATTCGCCAGGAAATACCGACAAAAATGTCTCTCTGCGGGATTGTCGGGCAGCGAGATGAAAATGACTTCATGATCTGGATGGACAATGACTGCGGTTTAACGTTTTATTGATGTTGGCGGTGGATGCACGGGTTCCGGGCCAGCTATTGGGACGACGCTTCATCGAGGCTGTGGTGCAAGTCAAGGAAGAGACGATGCGTCTGAACGAGATCGGTCAGCAGTTGCGAGCCTACCGGCTGGAATCAGGGATGCGTGCAGAGGAGATCGCCGCCCGTCTCGGCGTCTCCCGGGCGGCCCTTTACCGTTACGAGAAAGGCGAGGTCATCAAGCTGGACACGGTCCAGCGACTGGCCGAGCTGCTCAAGATATCTCCCTTGTCGCTGCTCGGAATCGGGGTCGAGTATTACAGCCGGACGATCGGGTTCTTCGAGCGCGTCCGTCAGCTCGAGGAAACCGCGGACCAGGTGCTGCAGGTCGGCGAGCCGCTTTGTTATCTGGTGACCTCCGAAGCCTATGACGTCCTTCTTGGTCAGATCGCCGCCGAAACGGCCGAGCAGGCGGGTGCCGATGCGCCCACGGTCAAGGCGCTTTCCGAACAGGTGCTCGGCATCATGACCGCTCGCAAGCGCGCCTATCAGATGCGCCGGCCGAACCTGATCACCCTGATCTCCGAGCCGATGCTGCAGCGTTTCCTCGAGCAGGGCGTCGCCGACAGCCTTCGACTCAGTCCCGCTCTGCGCGCCTTCTGCCGCAAGATCGCCGCCGCCGAGGTCGAGAGCATCGCCGCCATACTCGAGACCGAGCCGATGGGCCTGCAGTTCAGCCTGATCCCCGGCGGCGAGCCCACTACGAACTGCACCCTGCTGCGCCAGCGCGAACGGGCCACCCTGGTGATCAATCCGTTCCGCAGCGACACCAACTGCGTCAACGCCAGCGGCGTCGCCCTGGTGACCGGAGCGCCGGAGGCGGTGACGTCCCACCAGAGGGTCGCCGAAGGGATGTGGCGCGACTCGCTGAAAGGCGAGGTTGCGGCCCGTCGCGTGCGGGAGCTGCTTGCGGGATACGCCGTGCAATGATTTCTTGCCGGGCAGCGATCCGCATCCTGCCGCCCGGACAACATGATCCCGACCATGACGCCTCTCATAACCCCGCACGCGCTGCATTCCCTCCTTGGCCATGAGGACCTCGTCCTCCTCGATTGCACGGCGCTGCTGCCGGGCGACCGGTTCGACGTCGAGGCGAGATTCCGGGATGCCCATATCCCGGGTGCCCGGCGCTTCGATATCGAGGTGTTTTCCGATCCTGAAGGCGCGCTGCCGCACATGGTGCCGAGCCAGGGACGGTTCGCCCGGCTGATCGGCGCCCTGGGCGTCGGCAACGACAGCCACGTCGTGTTCTATGACCAGTCCGGCGTGGTTTCGGCGGCACGCGGCTGGTGGCTGCTCGGCCTGTTCGGACATGACCGCATGCAGCTGCTCGACGGCGGGCTGCCGGCCTGGCGGGACGCGTCGCTGCCGACCGAAGCCGGTGACCCGCTTGCGGTTCCGGCCGAGATTTTCGTCCCGCGGCTGCGAGCCGAGCGGCTTGTCGGCCTTGGCGACATGATCGCCATTGCCGGCGGCGAGCGTCAGGCGGTGGTGATCGACGCGCGCAGCCGGGCCAGGTTCAATGGCACGGCGCCCGAACCGCGGCCGGGCTTGCCGGGAGGCCACATTCCCGGCAGCGCCAGCCTGCCTTTTACGGAATTGCTCGATGGCTCCGGACGCCTGCTTCCAAGGCAAGCCCTGCTCGCGCGGCTGGCCGAGGCGGGTGTGGACGGCGGCCTGCCGGTGGTGACCAGCTGCGGCTCCGGTCTGACGGCATCCGTGCTCTCATTGGCCCTGAGCGTGGCGGGCTTCGCACCTGGCGCGATGTTCGACGGATCATGGACCGAGTGGGCCAGCCATCCGGGGCTGCCGCGCGCCGGGCAGGGCGCGTGAGCGGGTTCGACCGGGCGGCTCGCGTGTCCGCGGGCTGGAACACGCTTTCGACGTCTCTGGTGCGAGGCGGGCGCCCTGCCGGAGGTGATGGG
>CAXTCT010000140.1:0-5567 GCA_964242565.1 uncultured Acetobacteraceae bacterium
AGGTCCGCTGCAGCAGACCCAGCATGAAGGAGCCGGCGGCGGTGGCCGGCATACCGGCGCGCGTCGTCCCCGCTGCGGTGCCGCCGGCGTCGGCGCTGCCGGCGTCACCCGCGCGTGGCTCGGCACGGCTGTCGGCGATCAGCTGGCCGTCCGGCGCGAACAGCCTGGCCTGGGCGCTGGGACTGGGCTCGGTCAGCCGGCGCAGCAGCGGACGCGCAAGCTCCGGCGCCAGGATCATGTCGCCGTCATCATGAACGGGGACCGGATGGAGATGGCCGTGACCATGCGGGGAATTATGCGGCCTGCTCTCGGTCTGCGGCGGCGCTGCCCCACGCGGTGGCGACTGGAACGGAGCCGCGAGCGCGTTCTGGAGCATGCCGGGGGCCGGCGCGACCGCACTTTGGCCGAGCGCGCCGGCATAGATCCGGGCCTGCTCGCGCAAGGCGGTTACCTCGGCCGCCAGCAGGCTGTTCTGGAACTGGTTGAGATAGAGCAACGTCGCCACCAGCAGGGCCAGCGGCAATGCGTTGACCAGCAGGATGCGCCGCATCATCGGCGACACCCAGCGTTTGCGATGCCGCCGCAGAGCCGGACCGAGGCCGACCGGTGACGATATCGCCGACAGGCTGGCCGGCATCACTCCTCCTTGTAACGATAGCCGATCCCGTAGAGCGTCTCGATCTGGTTGAAGCCGACGTCGATCTGCCGGAATTTCTTGCGTACCCGCTTGATGTGGCTGTCGATGGTGCGGTCGTCGACGTAGATATTCTCGCCATAGGCGGCGTCGATCAGCTGGTCGCGCGACTTGACCAGGCCGGGACGTGTCGCCAGTGCCTTGACCAGCAGGAACTCGGTCACCGTGAGCTGGATGTCCGCGCCGCGCCACAGGCACTGGTGCCGGGTCTCGTCCAGGGACAGAGCGCCGCGCACCATCGAGCCCTGCGACGGAATGCCGCTGGCTTCGTTGCGGTTGGCATCGTTGCGCCGGAGCAGGGCGCGTATCCGTTCCAGCAGCAGGCGCTGCGAGAACGGCTTGGTGATGTAGTCGTCCGCACCCAGGCGCAGGCCCATGAGCTGGTCGACCTCCTCGTCCTTGCTGGTCAGGAAGATCACCGGCAGTTGCGAGCGGCTGCGCAGGCGCTGCAGCAGCTCCATCCCGTCCATCCGCGGCATCTTGATGTCGAGCACCGCGAGGTCGACCGGCTTGGCCATGATGCCGGCCAGCGCGCTCTCGCCATCGGTGAAGCTGCGCACCTGGAAGCCCTCCGCTTCGAGCGTCATCGAGACCGAGGTCAGGATGTTGCGGTCGTCATCGACCAGCGCGATCGTGTGCTTCATGGCGTCCACGTGAGGATCTCCTGCCCCTTTGACTGGTGGCGGGCGCCCCAGGCTGTTAGCGGAAGCCGGCATGATGACACAAAAGAGAGGCCATGGATGCCCGAGCCAGCCGATATCGGTTTCACGCCGCGCCGCCTGATGCGCGCGGTCCGTCAGGCCAGCCTGGCGACCCTCCACGGCGCAGGGCCGAGCGCATCCGCAGGGCCGTTCGCGTCCCTGGTCACCCCCGCCACTTCGTGCGACGGAGCCGTGCTGATGCTGATCTCTGGCCTGTCCCGGCATGGACGTCATCTCATCGAGGATGCGCGCTGCGCATTACTGCTCGAGGGGGCGGTGCCGGAAGGGGCGCCACAGCCGGCCAATCCACAGGCGACGCCGCGACTGACCCTCACCGGAACCGCCGAGCCGGTACCGGACCCGGCCTTGCGCGACCGCTGGGTCCGTATCCATCCCTATGGCGCGCTCTATGCCGGCTTTGCCGATTTCAGCCTCTGGCGGCTGCGGCCGGAGCAGGGCTATTTCGTCGCGGGCTTCGGCCAGGTGCGTAGCCTGCCGTCCGATTCGCTCGCACCGGCCTGGGATGCCTCGGCCGAGGAGGCCGGCCTGCTGGAGGCGGCCAATGCCGGCCATGCCATGAAGCTGCCGCAAGGCCGCCGTCTGGTGGCGCTCGACGCCGATGGCGTGGATATCGGGCCGGGTCCGACAATGGATCCCAATGGTGACGCCCGCACCGAGCGCATCGCTTTTGCTGCCCCGGCCGCGACACCGGATGCCGCCCGGGAAGCCATCGCCGCGATGATGTCCGCGTTCGCCTGACGGGATCGGCCCGGCGTCATGCCGGGCTTCTGTCTTTGCGTCGCCATGCGCCTTTACGACTTGTTCATCTTTGTGTGGTCACCTACTTGAGCGCCATGACCCACGATGACACCGGAACCATGTCAGCACACGAGCCAGACCAGGACCCAAGCCGGGACCCAAGCCGGGACCCGGGCCAGGAGACGGCCATGGGAAGCTCCGAGACGGTGATGCAGGCCGCCACCAGCCGCATCCAGGAAGTCGAGGCGGCCCTTGACGAGATGCGCGACCGCTGGATGCGCGCGGAAGCCGAGATCCAGAACGTGCGCGCCCGCGCCAAGCGCGACGCCGACGATGCCCGCCAGTACGCGGTGCAAAAATTTGCCCGCGACGTGGTCGAGGCGGCGGAGAATCTGCGCCGCGGCATCTCCAGCCTGCCGCCCGCCAGCACCGACGACAGCCCGGTGCTGACCAAGCTGCGCGAAGGCTTCGAAAGCGTCGAGCGCTCGTTCATCGGCGTGCTGGAGCGCAATGGCATCACCGGCACCGATCCCACCGGCTCGAGTTTCGACGCCAACCTGCACCAGGCCATGGCCGAGCAGCCGAGTTCCGACCATCCGCCCGGCACGGTGATCCAGTCCTGGACCCAGGCATGGACGTTGAACGGCCGGTTGCTCAAGCCCGCGATGGTGGTCGTCTCCAAGGGGGCGCCCGACGGTCGCGACCCGAGCACGGCCAACGAAGCGGAAACACTCGACAAGACGATCTGAACCAGGCCGGGTGCGGTTTTATTGCCTATAATTTGTGCAAACAGGCCCGCAGGGGCTTGTCGGATCGCAGGGTCCTCAATACATCCAGCCCGTCATGATTATCCAATGGGCCGCTTTCCGGTGCTTCGGGCCGGACAGGGCTGCTGACAAGGAGAAGACCCCATGAGCAAGGTTATCGGTATCGATCTCGGCACCACCAATTCGTGCGTCTCGATCCGCGAGGGCGACGAGAACCGGGTGATCGAGAACAGCGAGGGGGCGCGCACCACGCCGTCGATGGTCGCCTTCACCGAGAATGGCGAGCGGCTCGTCGGCCAGTCGGCCAAGCGCCAGGCCGTCACCAACCCGACCAACACGCTGTATGCCGTCAAGCGCCTGATCGGGCGCCGGTTCGAGGATCCCACCGTCGAGAAGGACCGTGGGCTGGTGCCGTATCCGATCGTCAAGGGCGAGAACGGCGATGCATGGGTCGAGGCCCGTGGCCAGAAATACGCGCCCAGCCAGATCAGCGCCTTCGTGCTCGGCAAGATGAAGGAGACCGCCGAGACCTATCTCGGCGAGCCCGTCACCCAGGCCGTCATCACCGTCCCGGCCTATTTCAACGACGCCCAGCGCCAGGCGACCAAGGATGCCGGCCGCATCGCCGGGCTCGAGGTGCTGCGCATCATCAACGAGCCGACGGCAGCGGCGCTGGCCTACGGCATGGAGAAAAAGAACGGCGGCACGGTCGCGGTCTATGACCTCGGCGGCGGCACCTTCGACGTCTCGATCCTGGAGATCAGCGACGGCGTGATCGAGGTCAAGTCGACCAACGGCGACACCTTCCTCGGCGGCGAGGATTTCGACGCCCGCGTGATCGACTATCTGGCCGACGAGTTCAAGCGCGAGCAGGGCATCAACCTGCGCAACGACAAGCTGGCCCTGCAGCGCCTCAAGGAGGCGGCCGAGAAGGCCAAGATCGAGCTGTCGTCGTCCAAGGAAACCGAGATCAACCTGCCCTTCATCACCGCCGACGCCACCGGGCCGAAGCATCTGGTGCTGAAGCTGAGCCGCGCGAAGCTCGAGAGCCTGGTCGACGACCTGATCCAGCGCACGCTCGGCCCGTGCCGCGCGGCCCTGAAGGACGCGTCGGTTTCCGCCAGCGAGATCGAGGAGGTGATCCTGGTCGGCGGCATGACCCGCATGCCCAAGGTCATCGAGACCGTGAAGCAGTTCTTCGGGCGTGAGCCGGCCCGCAACGTCAACCCCGACGAGGTGGTCGCCATCGGCGCCGCCGTTCAGGGCGCCGTCCTCAAGGGCGACGTCAAGGACGTGCTGCTGCTCGACGTGACCCCGCTTTCGCTCGGCATCGAGACGCTCGGCGGCGTCTTCACGCGCCTGATCGACCGCAACACGACGATCCCGACCAAAAAGAGCCAGACCTTCTCGACCGCGGAGGACAACCAGGGTGCCGTGACCATCAAGGTCAGCCAGGGTGAGCGCGAGATGGCGGCCGACAACAAGATGCTCGGCCAGTTCGACCTGATGGGCATCCCGGCCGCGCCGCGCGGCGTGCCGCAGATCGAGGTCACGTTCGACATCGACGCCAACGGCATCGTTTCCGTGTCCGCCAAGGACAAGGCCTCGGGCAAGGAGCAGCAGATCCGCATCCAGGCCTCCGGCGGCCTGTCGGACGGGGATATCGAGCGCATGGTACGCGAGGCGGAGGCCAATGCCGAAGCCGACAAGGCCAAGCGCGCGGCCGTCGAGGCCCGCAACCAGGCGGAGGGCCTGGTGCATCAGACCGAAAGGACGCTTGCCGAAAACGGCGACAAGATCGCTCCGTCCGACAAGAGCGAGGCCGAGGCGGCGATCGCGGCGGCCAGGAGCGCGATCGGCGGCAGCGACGTCGCCGCGATCAAGGCGGCCTCGGATCATCTCGGCCAGATCGCGATGAAGATCGGCGAGGCGATGTACAAGGCCGAGGCGGCGAGTGCGGCCGCGGCAGGAGCCGCCGGTGCCCCCGGCGGCGGCAATTCAGGGCCGAACGACGAGAAAGTGGTCGATGCCGACTTCGAGGATATCGACGAGAAGAAGAAATCCGCCTGACACCCCCGGTCGTTCGCTTGTTGAACAACTGAGCGGATAATACCCGGCAAAGGCGCCCGTGCTTCTTCGGTGAAGGCGGGCGCCTTTTTGGCTGTATGACGGATGCGCACGTCTCGCCCGGTTTTCGTTGGGGGGATGCGGTCATCCCGCCGATGAGGAAAACATGGCGAAGCAGGATTATTACGCGACACTGGAAGTCGCCCGCGAAGCCACGGCGGATATGCTCAAGAAGGCGTACCGCAAGCTCGCGATGAAATACCACCCGGACCGCAATCCGGGAGACAAGGCTTCCGAGACGCGTTTCAAGGAGTTGAACGAGGCATACGACGTCCTCAAGGACGACCAGAAGCGGGCGGCCTACGACCGCTACGGCCATGCCGCGTTCGAGAATGGCGGCCCCCAGGCGGGCGGGTTCGATTTCGGCGGCGGCGGCGGACTGGGCGACATCTTCGACCAGGTGTTCGGCGACATGATGGGCGGCCGTCGCGGCGGCGGCCGGCAGCGTGCCGGCGCCGATGTACGCGCCCAGGTCGAGATCAGCCTGACCGAGGCCTATACCGGCATCAAGACGCCGCT
>CAXTCT010000141.1:0-5566 GCA_964242565.1 uncultured Acetobacteraceae bacterium
GCCCTTCATCAGGTCGAGCAGGTTGGTGCCGCCGGCCAGATAGGCCGCACCCGGGGCGGCCGAGGCGGCGACGGCCTGGGCGACGCTCGTCGCGCGGATATAGTCGAACCGGTTCATGCCGCTGCCTCCTGCGGGCCTTCCGGGATCTGCCGGGATTGCGGGGGCGTCGCCGCGCGCATCCGGGCCTGGGCGTCGAGCACGGCCTCGGTGATGCCGGCATAGGCGCCGCACCGGCAGAGATTGCCGCTCATGGCTTCGCGCACGCGCTCGGGATCGTCGCCGGCCCGCGCCTCCTCGATCAGCCCGAAGGCGCTCATGATCTGGCCCGGCGTGCAGAAGCCGCATTGCAGCCCGTCATGCTCGATGAAGGCGGCTTGGAGCGGATGCAGGTCGCCATTCACCGAGAGCCCCTCGATGGTGAGCACATCTGCCCCGTCCTGGCTGACTGCGAGGACCAGGCAGGCATTGATCCGGCGGCCGTCGAGCATGACGGTGCAGGCGCCGCATTGGCCGCGGTCGCAGCCTTTTTTCGCGCCCGTGAGATCGAGGCGCTCCCGCAGCAAATCGAGCAGCGTCATGCGGGGGTCGTCGATGAGCATATCGCGCCGGACGCCGTTCACGGTCAGGGTGAGCGGTATCGCCATCAGCCTTCCTCCGTCGTGCCTCCCAAGAGGCTGGTCCGGGCCAGCCTAGCTGCTTTGCCCCGGGCTCCGACAGCCCCCAAGCACGCGGCCCGGCTACGGGCCACGGATTTCGTCGGTCTGCCGGAATGGCGCGCGTCCGATCGGATCAGCGCGCGCGCAGGATGAGGCTCCGCGCCGAGCGCCCGGTCAGGCTGCCTGGCGCTCCGGATAGCGCAGTGCCGCGGTGATATGGATGTCGAGGAAAGTGTCGGCATGGGTGGCGGGCGGCAGGTCGAGCGCCGCATCGCCGCCGGTCCAGCGGATGCCATGCTCGAGGGCGTGCCAGCCGGGCAGCTCCAATGCAGCCGCCTCTATCGTGATGTCGTCCAGCCCGTCCCACAGCACGAGCTTCGCCACTCCGATGCCAAGCTCGCGGCGGTCATCGACGAAGGGCCCGATCACCTCGGCCGGCCGCGCCGCGCGGGAAAGCAGGCGGACGGCTTTCGCGCCTGTCGGGATCTGGAAGACGTGACGGCTCGAATGGCTCCAGCGCGGCTGCAGCTCCTGTCCGTCGCTCAGCAGGAGACGCGGCTGCGGATCGTCGGAGAAGGCCAGCGGCGCGCGTGCGACCGGCAATCCGAGCATGGTCGCGCGCCGGTCGAGGCCCTCCCAGATCGGCTGCACCGTCGCCCGATCCACCGCGAGGGGCGCGCAGGCATCGCGGCTCCAGCTTTGATGGCCCGCCCGCGTCGTGAAATCCGGACGCAGCGTCATTACCGTCATGTCGCTGAAGCTGGAGCGGTTGCCGGTGTCGAGGTAGCTCTCGGTCGGCAGGCCTTCGGCTAGCAGGATCGCGTGGCTGGCGAGTTCGACATGATAATAGCTGTAGCCGCCGATGCTGCGGTCCTCGATGACCGAGCGCTGGTTGACCAGCATGCGCGCGGGGATCAGCCGGTCCGACACGAACAGGCAATGTTCCGGCGTCACCAGCAGGTCGCGGTGCGGCACCGCCTCCGCGAACGCACCCTTCAGGATGCGTATCGGGCAGCCATCCGAAGCCGCGGCCGCCGCGGCGCCGACGTGGCGCATGCCAACCCAGATGACCGCGCGGTATTCGACCTGCCCATCCCGAAGCGTCGCCACCTGGTCGGGAATTCCTGCCTGGTGTCGCGCCAGCAGCTCCTCCACCACCACCTCGCCCTGGTCGGTCAGGATGTGGGTGCCAGCAAGAAAACATGTGTCGGTCACGGTCATCTTGTCGCTGGCGGTCGCGGGCATGGTGCCGCTGACGCCGTTCGAGACCGACTGGGCGATGTTGGTCACCACGGTCATGCCGGAGGCGACCTGCCTGGCGACCGGCGTGAAGACGAGGGCATTCAGGTCGCTGTCGAAGCTGCTGACGCCGGTGGCGGTGAGCGTATAGGTGCCGACGCCGGTCTTGGTCAGCCCGGTCCCGGACAAGGTGCCGTTCGCGTCCGTCAGCGTGTTCGCGCTGTTGGTCAGGGTCAGGGTGTCGGTGAAGGTGGGATTGCTGTGCGCGTCGGCGACCTCGGCCGTCGGGAAGAGCTGGACCGGCGTCGTGTCGGTCGTCGAGGCGGTTGCATCGACGCCGGTAAGGAAGGGGTTCGGCGAGCCGATCGCCATCGCGACCACGCCCGTGGACGGCGTCTGGAACGAGTATGCCGCACCCGGGGTCGAGGTGATGGTGTGGCTGGCGTTGCCGTTGGCGGCCGCGGAGCTGATGGTGCCGCTCACGGTTACCGTGGCGCTGTCGCCGGAACTCAGGTTGATGTTGCTGAGGTTGATGTTGCCGGTGCCGGTCTGTGTCTGCGCGTCATCCTTGACCGACCAGGTCACGCCGGTCTCGACCGACGATGCGTTATCCAGCAGCGTTATCTCCGAGGACCCGTTCGGACCTCCGTCGGCGATCGTGTAGCTGTAGGTGAATTTGTCGCCCGGCAGCAGGGTGAGTTTGTTCGCGTCGGCGCTGTTCGGGTAGGTGATCGTCGGCGCGCTGACCGTGAGGTTGACCGGCAGGGTGAGCGACAGATTCTCGATCTGGTGCGTGTCGGTCGAGCCGCCGCTGCTGGCGGCGAAGCCGAAATAGAAGTCGTTCGGCAGCGTCTGCGCGATCGACTCGTTGGTAATGACCTCCTGGAAAGTCGCCCCGCCGTTCGAGCTCACGAACACCGACAGGCTCTCGTGCGTGCTGTCGAGCTTGATGAGGTTGATCTTGACGGTGCGCGTGCCGTCGATCCCGGGCGCGTAGGCCTGCGTGCTCAGCAGGGCGTAGCCGCTGGTGCCGCTTCCCGAGCCACGCACCCCGATATCGTTCGCCAGCGCGCTCCCGCCCGTCTGGTAGCCGCGATCCACGGTGCTGTAGTTGCCGAAGGTATCGAAGCCCAGACCGAGCCATCCGTCGGTGATGCCGGCCTGTCCGTCGTCCGAATAGCCGAGGCCGCCGCCATAGCCGCCGGCCGTGACGCTCGAGGCGCTGCCGCCAGCGGCCGTGATCGCGTCGGCGTTCAACAGGAAGACCGAGATGCCGTCGGCACCGGTGCCGCCGCCGGAGTAGTAGGTGAACTGCAACGAGACGCCGGTCGATGACGGGAAGGCCTGCTTGTAGACGGCGATGCCGGCCTGGTTGGCCGACGCGTTCGTCAGCTGCAGATAGCCGGCGCTGGTGACCGTGACCGGCGTGGCGCCGGCGCTCTCGTAGAAGCTGGTATTGCCGGTGAAGTTGGTGATGGTGACCGGCAGCCCGGCCGGCGGGGGGTTCAACAGCAGCGGGCTGTCATAGCTGTCGAGGGCCTTGGTGCTCAGCACCTGCGGCGCGGCGAGCAATGTCCCGGTGCTGGTCACGTCGAGGTTCCAGCCCTCGCCGGCATCGACGTCGCCGACCACATGCGAGGCGGCGGCGACGCGCGCCCCGGTCGTCGCCGCCAGCGCATCGACGAAATTCTGTCCTGAGGTGCCCTCGCCGACGTCGCAGCCATAGATCAGCACGTCGCCCCCCGGCGCGATGGCGGCACCGATGGTGTGCAGGGAGGCGGCCGATGCCGAGAGGCTGGCCTGGTTGACGATCGTCGAGCCGAGCTCGACCTCGCCGGCATTGCCATGGGCGATGATGGAGATGTCGGCGACGTCGTGGCGGTCGGCCAGAATGGCCGCGATCTGCGCGAGGCCGCCCTGTTCGGCATTAAGCACATAGACCTGCGTGCCGGGTGCCAGACCCTTCAACAGGTCCCTGTAGTTGGCGACCCGGGAATCGATGAACAGGATCTGGTCGGACCCCGGCGCATGAGACGGGTGGGCGATCGCGGTTGATGAGTCCGCCAGGGCCAAGGGATCTGCGAGAGCCAGGGGATCTGCGAGAGCCAGGGGATCTGCGAGAGCCAGGGGATCCTGCAATTGCGCGGTAAAATCGTCGGTTCGGGATGCATGCATCGCCGGGTCGTTCAGATCCATTAGTTCACGCCTGATCATCGCATCGGCCCCAGATCAAAATGATGGATTGGTCTGTGCGATGCGTCATCGTCCAGAATTGGAACAAACCTAATAAACGACGCATCATGTTTCGTCACCGTTACATGGATAGCACGTGATTCCGTTTCGATCTACACACAATGAGCCGGGTCGGCCCCCTGGCCTGCTCGGCAGCACCGGGACCTATGCCTACCAGCCGCGCGCGGAACGGCGGCGGGCGGTCATTGCTGCATCGGAACAGGTCGACGCCGCGCCGCTCATGGTCGGCATCGGCGCGGCGGTCTCCTCCTACGCGCCGGTCTCCTACACGCCGCTCACCGAGGACGAGGTGTTCAAGCGTTTCGCCACGGTCGCCAGGGCGGTCCGCCTGCCTTCATGCATCCACGACAATCCGGCCACCACGCATTTCACCCTCGGTCCCGGACGAGGTCCATCGGGTCCTTCGCCCTGATGTCGGGCATCAGGCGCATGGAGCGCGGCCTGCGGATCATGTAGAATGACGTGTGTCCGACCAACTCGTCATCACCGAGAAGACCAGCCAGGCGAAGGACATCCGGGCCGCGGTCGGTTCGCGCTACGGCATCATCCTCCCGGCGGAAGGCCATCTGTTCGATCTGCTCGAGCCCGAGGAGGTGGAACCGGGCTGGAAGCGCTGGGCCCCGGTGCTGCTTCGGCCGGACGGGCTGTACGGTACCCGGCCGGCCAGCGGAGGCAACAAGGCGGCCAAGCTCAAGGCCATCCGCGAGGCCCTGCGGACTGCCACGCTTGTGTGGCTTGCGACCGACTGCGACCGCGAGGGCCAGTTGATCGGCCAGGAGATCCTGGAGCATTACCGCTATCGCGGCGAGGTGCGCCGGGTGATGTTCACCGCCCAGGACGAGCAGACCATACGCGACGCCTTTGCCCGGGCGCGCCCGAACGTGGATTTCAAGCCGCTGTATCAGGCGGCGGTCGCCCGCCGCCAGGCCGACCAGATCTACAACCTCTCGCTGACCCGCACCGCGACCGTCACGCTGGGCCGCGGCGATCGCAGCGTCATCGGCGTGGGCCGGGTGAAGACCCCGACGCTCGCCATCGTCTGCCGGCGCGAGCTGGAAATCCGCAACTTCGTGCCGCAGCCCTATTTCGAGGTGGTGGCCAACGCGGCCGTGCTGTCCGGGCGCCTGCGGATGCGCCATGCCCCGAAGGTGCGCATCGGCACGCGTGCGGACGCCGAAACCATCGCCGCCCTGGCCGAGGGCTTCGCCGGGCCATTATCGGTCAGGATCGAGGACAAGCGGCAGGGACCGCCGCGGCTGCACGACCTGCCGTCCTTGCAGAAATTATGCGGATCGCGTTTCGGCTGGTCCGCCGCACGCACGCTGGAACTGGCCCAGGAGCTCTATGACGGGCCGGGCAAGAAGATCATCACCTACCCGCGCGCCGAGACGCGCTACCTGCCCGAAAGCCTGATCCCC
>CAXTCT010000142.1:0-5552 GCA_964242565.1 uncultured Acetobacteraceae bacterium
GCATCGCGAATGCCAGCCTCGCAATCGACGGCCCGACAGCGGTCACCGCCGCGATAACCCCATACCCGGACGGGCGGCATGTGGCGGTGGCGATACAGGATGTCGGCGCCCTGCTGAGGGGGCTGGATATGGCCGGGCGGATCGAGGGAGGCGTGCTCAGCCTGCAGGGCCGGATGGAGGATCGTCCGACCCCCGCCGATCCTGGCGCCAGCCGCCTGACGGCACTCGCGACGATCGGGCGTTTCACCGTCCATGACGCGCCGCTCGCCGCCCGGCTGGCGCGCGATCTGTCGATCTACGGCTTCCTGACCGGGGCCCCGGGCAAGCAGATCGTCGTCACCAGGTTCGAGATCCCCTTCACCCTCGAGGGCGACATTCTGCGCCTGACCGATGCCCGCGCCTCCAACGCCGCGCTCGGTGCGACCTTGCGCGGCCCGGTCGACCTGAGGCAGGAGAGGCTCGATCTTCGGGGCACGATCGTGCCCTTCCATCTGTTCAACGCCCTGCTGGGCAGGCTTCCCGGCCTGGGCAAAATGTTCAGCCCCGAAAAGGGGGGCGGCCTGCTGGCGGCGACGCTGCATGTCACCGGGTCCATCGACCAGCCCGTCATCCGGTTCAACCCGCTTGCCTTCCTCGCACCGGGCATCCTGCGCCGGCTGCTGTTCAATTGATTGAAGTCACCCGGATCTGCCAGGCTAGATTGCTCAGACCAGGTTGAACGACGCCAGACGGGAGACGCCTCTGTGATACGACGCCACCGGATCTCCAGGCTTTCGGAGGGCCTGCCCCATCCGCTGGGCGCCACGTGGGACGGGCTCGGGGTGAATTTCGCCCTGTTCTCGGCCAACGCGACCAAGGTCGAGCTGTGCCTGTTCGATGCCTCCGGCCTCACCGAACTCGATCGTATCGAACTGCCCGAATATACCGACGAGGTCTGGCACGGCTATCTGCCCGACGCCCGGCCCGGCACCATCTACGGCTACCGCGTGCATGGTCCCCACGCGCCCGCCGCCGGCCACCGGTTCAATCCCAACAAGCTTCTGCTCGACCCCTACGCACGCGCCCATGTCGGCCAGGTCAAGCCCGCGCCGGAGATCTTCAGCTACCAGCTTGGCCATCCGGACGGCGACCTGTCGTTCGACACCCGCGACAGCGCGCCGTTCATGCCCAAATGCCGCGTCATCGACCCGGCCTTCACCTGGGGCAGCGACCGCCGGCCGCGCGTTCCCTGGGAGCGCACGATCTTCTACGAGACCCATGTGCGCGGCTACACCATCCGCCACCCGACCTTGCCGTTCGGGCTGGGAGGCACTTTCGCCGGGCTGGCCGCGGACGAGATCGTGGCCCACATCAAGGAGCTCGGCATCACGTCGGTCGAGCTGCTGCCGATCCATTTCTTCGCCGACGAGGATCATCTCGCCAAGAACAGCCTGGTCAATTACTGGGGCTACAACTCGCTCGGCTTCTTTGCCCCCGACGAGCGCTACGCCACCGGCAACGGCAGCACCGTGTCGGAATTCAAGACCATGGTCGCCCGCCTGCACGACGCCGGCATCGAGGTCATCCTCGACGTGGTCTATAACCATACCGCCGAAGGCAACGAGCTTGGTTCGACCCTGTCGTTCAAGGGCATCGACAACGCCTCGTACTACCGGCTGATCCCGGGCCAGGAGCGCTACTACATCAACGATACCGGCACCGGGAACACGCTCAATCTGAGCCATCCGCGCGTGCTGCAGATGGTCACCGACAGTCTCCGCTACTGGGTGACCGAGATGCATGTCGACGGCTTCCGGTTCGACCTCGCCACGATTCTGGGGCGCGAGAGCTACGGCTTCGACGAGGGTGGCGGCTTCCTCGATAGTTGCCGGCAGGACCCTATCCTTTCGGATGTGAAACTGATCGCCGAGCCGTGGGATTGCGGCCCCGGCGGCTACCAGGTCGGTGGCTTTCCGCCGGGCTGGGCCGAGTGGAACGACCGCTACCGCGATACGGTGCGCGCCTTCTGGAAAAGCGAGAGCTCGCCGGCCGACCTCGCGCAACGGCTCTGCGCCTCGGCCGACAAGTTCAACCGGCGTGGGCGCAGGCCGTGGTCTAGCGTCAATTTCGTGACCGCGCACGATGGCTTCACGCTGCATGACCTGGTCTCGTACAACGACAAGCACAACCAGGCCAACGGCGAGGGCAACCGCGACGGCACCAGCAACAACGGCTCGTGGAACTGCGGCGTCGAGGGTGAGACCAGCGATCCGGCGGTGCTCGCCCTGCGCGAGCGGCAGATGCGCAACATGATGGCCACGCTGCTGATGAGCCAGGGCACGCCGATGATCGTCGCCGGCGACGAGTTCGCCCGCACCCAGCAGGGCAACAACAACGCCTATTGTCAGGATAACGAGATTTCCTGGATCGACTGGAACCGTCTGGAACAGCACCAGACGATGTACGAATTCACCCGGCGGCTGATCCGGCTCCGCCACGATTACCCCATCCTGCGCCGGCAGCGCTTCATGACCGGCGAATGGGACCAGGACCTGTCGGTGCGGGACGTGACATGGATCAACTGCGCCGGCGAGGAGATGAGCATGGCGAACTGGCGTGACCGGTCCGTGCATTGCTTCGCGATGCTGATGGATGGGCGGGCCAAGGTGAGCGGGATACGCCGCGCCGGCACCGATGCCACCCTCCTGATGATCCTGAACGGCTATCATGACGTGCTGGAGTTCATCATGCCGCCCTGCAGCGGCGGCGCGCACTGGCAGCCGCTGCTCGACACCAACCAGCCTGCGATGACGTCGGGGCGCGCCTATGCGATCGGCAGCACCTGCAAGGTGAACGCTCGCTCGCTGATGCTGTTCCGCCTGGCCAGCTGAGGGAAGGGCCGGGCTTGCGTCCCGGACCGGCTAGAGCATGAAAATGCTCGCCAAGACAACATGCTCTAGCTGCGGACCCAGTTGTCGAGTTGCGCGAGCAGGTCGGCCGGATCGCGGTAGATCCGGCTGCAGCCGGCGTCGCGCAGGCTGTCTTCGGTGAAGCCGCCGCACAGCACGCCGATCGCGCGCAATTTGGCCTTGGCCGCGGCCTGCGCATCATAGGGCGTATCGCCGATCACCACCATGTCCGAGGCCTCGAGGCCGGGCAGGCGTCCCATTGCCGCATCGAAGATGTCCGGATGGGGCTTGGATTTCTCGGCATCGTCCGATGAGGTTTCGGCATCCACGAGATCCTCGATCCGCACCAGCTTCTTGTAGACCTGCAGCTCGTCCTGCTTTGCCGAGGAGGCGAGGACGCGCCTGATGCCCTCCTGCCGCAGCCGCAGGAACAGCTCGCGCACCTGCGGAAAGGGGCGGATCTGCGGCATGTATCGCTGCTTGAGGATCTCGGTCCGGCGCGCCTCGAGCTTCTTGCCCTGCGCCTCACGCTCGTCCTCGGACAGGAACACGGGCAGCAGCTGATCGCCGCCCTTGCCGATCTGATCGCGGATTTTCTTGAATTCGAACTTGTGGCCAAACTCCGTGAAGGCGTCCTGCCAGGATTTCGCATGCAGGTCGACGGAGTCCACCAGCGTCCCGTCGACGTCGAATATGACGGCTTTGATCATGGCCATTTTCCCCAAGCTGCGCGCCAACGTCCCGGGGCGGCCCGAAGTTGTTCAGGCATCCGCCTCGTAGGCGACCCATTCCCGGCTGCCATGCCCGAACCAGCCGGTCATCCGGTTCCCGTCCCACCGGTAGCGCAATTGCCTGGACTGCAGCACCGGCAGGCTCACGCAGTCCGGCCAGAACAAACCGACCGCGAGCCCGGTCCTGGTGCGCACGCTGGGATAAACCACGCCATCGGCGCCATCGGCCCGCAGGCGCCTGCCAAGCGCCTGCCCGGGCGACCAGTTCTCTGGCGCGAGGCAGCCTTCCGGATCGCCGTGCCGGAGATCATGCAGCCGGCCGCCGATGGCACAGGTCAGTTCGCGGAAATCCGCGTCTCCGGCCGGCTGGCCGGTGTCGCGCATGAAGCGCTCGAAATGATAGGCGGTCTCGGTGAGGGCGACCTCGAACCGGTCGCCGCAATACCAGACACCGAACAACCCGTCCGAGAAGCGGCTCGGGCGCAACGGCGAGGCGTGGGTGAAGGCGCCCATCACCAGCGTGGCCGTAGGGCCGCTGACCCGGCGCGACGCCGGAACCAGGGCCAGATTGCCGATCTGGTCGTGGATGCGCGGGTTGGTGCGCGCCTCCGCCCGGGCGATCAATTCCCAGTCGGCCGGATCGGCGATGTCCTCGAACAGATGGACCGGCGGATAGATGGTGCGGATGATCCGGTGCGATTTCTTCCAGCCCACCCGCGTGATCACGCTCACCAGGCGGCGCTCACCAGGCGGCCCGCTCGGCATCGAGATAGGCACGCAACGATGACAGGTCCGTCGGCGCGCCCTGCAGCATGCGGTCCAGCGCGGAGCGGCCGCCGAAAGCGAGGCTGGGCATGCGTATCCACTCGTAGCCGCGCTGGGGCTCGGCAAACATGTAGCGCAGCGCCTTGTGTATCCCCATCAGGTCGCCGAGCCGGCATATCGTGTCGTGCGGCACGGACGCGACCGCGCCGGACTTCCAGCGCTGGAAGGTGCGCTCGCTCGGCGAGCCGAGCAGGCGGCGCGACTGGCTGCTGTCGAGCTGCCAGCGCGTGAACAGGTTGAAGGCGGCGCGCAGCATCGCCATCGCCTCGGCCTGGCTCACGCCGCTGCCTTCCGCCGCGGTCGGGATCGTCGTGTTCAGCCGGTCGAGTGCGGACGCTTTCATGCGGGATTGCTCCTCCTGCGCAAATTCTATACACCTTTCGCCAATTGGCCGCAATATACATTTAGAATGCCAAAAGGCGGGAACTCCCTGACGATGTCGTTTGATCTGTTCGCCGCCCTTGCCGCCGTGGCCGCCCTCGCCAGCCTCGTGATCTCGATCCTGGTGCTGCGTGCCGTGTATGATCCGCCGCCGGCAGAGGAGGCCGAGATGCTGCGGCGTCTCGGCATCCTGGTCGAGCGTGACCAGTCGGCTCGCGCCGGCGAAGCCGAAACGGCCCGCGGCCGGCTTGCGGAGATCGAACGGGTGCTTGTCGGCCGCGTCGAGCAGAACCGGCATGACATGAGCGAACGGCTGGGCCAGCTCACCACCACCATCGCGCGCGAGCAGGGCGAGAGCCGCCTGAGCCTGGCCCATGCGCTGCGCGAGATGTCCGAGCAGTCGGCCGCGCGGCTCGCCGAGATCCAGGCCTCGGTGAACGAGCAGCTCCATGCCGCCGTCGAGAAGCAGATGCAGACCAGTTTCCAGCGCGTGCTGGAGCAGTTCGGCGCCGTGCAGAAGGCGATGGGCGAGGTCAGCGCCATGACCGCCCAGATCGGCGACCTCAAGCGGCTATTCTCCAACGTCAAGACCCGTGGCGGCTGGGGCGAGGCGCAGCTGCGCGCGATCCTCGACGACGTGCTGCCGGCCGGCGCCTATGAAAGCAATTGCCGCCTGACCGCCGGCAGCGGCGAGGTCGTGGAGTTCGCCGTTCACATGCCGGTGCGC
>CAXTCT010000143.1:0-5495 GCA_964242565.1 uncultured Acetobacteraceae bacterium
CCGCCTGGCCGAGAAACGGATGCTGGAGGCCGCCGGCATCCCGGTGGCGCCCTGGCAGGCCGTGCCGGACCGCGAGGCGCTGGAGGCGGCGGCCGCAAGCCTTGGCTATCCGTTCGTGCTCAAGACCACCCGCCTCGGCTATGACGGCAAGGGTCAGGTCGTGGTGCGGAACCTGGCTGAACTGGAGCCGGCTTTCGCCCGCCTGTCACCGCACCCGCTGGTCGCCGAACGCCTGGTGGATTTCGCCTGCGAACTGAGCGTGATGGTCGCCCGTGGGCTCGATGGCGGCATCGAGGCCTATGACACGGTGCAGAACCTCCACCGCGACCATATCCTCGACCTGACCCTGGCGCCGGCGCCGATACCGGGCGACATCGCCCTTTCCGCCCAGCTCCTGGCCCGGCGGATCGCGCTTCACCTGCAACTGGTCGGGTTGCTCGGCGTCGAGATGTTCCTCGACGAGGCGGGCGCGCTGCTGGTCAACGAGATCGCCCCGAGGCCGCATAATTCGGGCCACTGGACGCTCGATGCCTGCCCGGTCAGCCAGTTCGAGATGCATGTTCGCGCCGTGGCCGGCCTGCCCCTGCCCCACGCCGGCCGTCATTCCGACGCGGTGATGAAAAACCTGATCGGCCCCGAGGGCATGGCCTGGTGGCCCAGCATTCTTCGGACCGAAGGCCTGCTCGGGCATCTGTACGGCAAGGCCGAGGCGCGTCCGGGCCGCAAGATGGGCCACGTCAACCGCCTGTTCCCGCGCGGCGCCCTGCCCGGCGCGTTCGGCATCGCCGAGGCCATGGCGCCGCTGCCGTTCGCGGATGCCGCGGAGGACGCAGCGCGCTGCGGGACCTGCCGTTGAGCCGGCCGGTGAGCGCGCCGGGGCGGATGCCAGGGGGGATGCCAGGGCGGATGCCAGGGGGAATGCCAGGGCGGATCAGCGGACAGGCTTCAGCAGGCCGGCTTCCCGGAAGCTGGTCCATTTTCCGTTGCCGATGATGACATGGTCGCGCACCGCTATGCCGAGCACCGAGGCGGCCTCGACCACCTGGCGGGTCATCGCCAGATCCTCCTGGGACGGGCTCGGGTCGCCGCTCGGGTGATTATGCACCAGGATGATCGCGTCGGCCTCGAGTTCGAGGGCGCGGCGCACCACTTCGCGGGGATAGACCGGCGTGTGGTTGACGGTGCCGCGTGCCTGCGCCTCGTCGGCGATCAGCCGGTCGGCAGCATCGAGAAACAGGATGCGGAACTGCTCGATCTTCTCGCGCGCCAGCACCGCGGTCAGATAGGCGATCAGGCGCGGCGGATCGGCCAGCACGATCTCGCCCAGCATGCGCGCGCGCGACAGCCGCAACGCCGTCTCGTGCAGCAGCTTGATCGCGGCCAGGCTGTGCGTGCCGAAACCGGCGAAACCCTGCAGCTCGCGCAGCGGGGCGGCAAGCAGGGCAGCCAGGCTGCCGAACCGGGCGATCGCCTCGCGGGCCAGGGTATCGGGGTCCTCGCGCGCCGGCATGGCCGCACTCAGCAGCAAGGTCAGCAGGTCGGCGTCCCCCACCGCGGCACCCTGGCCGGCGAGCAGCAGCTTGTGTGTCGGCTGCATCGGATTCCACTCTCCCTCGGTCCCGGAATACGATACGATAATGCAACATTACCCCGATGGCCTCAATCCCTGTCCGCCGCTGGAAGCGGGGGGGAACAAATCAGGACGGCGCATGACCAAGACCGACCGCGCGACGCAAGCCGTGCTTCTCGACCTGGATGGCACCTTGATCGCGTCCCGCGACGGTATCGTCAGGTGCCTGCGTGGCGCGATGCGCGAGCTTGGACATGAGCTCGACCCGGCCCAGAATCTGGACTGGGTGATCGGCCCCCCGCTGCCCGACGTCATGGCGCGGCTGCTTGGCGGCCTCGGCGACGACCGCATCGAGGCGGCCTCCGAGGCCTATCGCCGCCATTCCGCCAACGGCGGGATGTTGGAAACCCCGCTATTTCCCGGAATCGAGGCTTTGATGGATGCACTCGCCGGATCCGGCCGCCGGGTGTTCCTGGCCACGTCCAAGCCGGTGCATCTGGCTCGCAGGATCCTCGAGCAGCACGGCCTGACCCATTATTTCAATGAATTGTACGGCGCCAGGCCCGATGACACCGGTGCCGAGAAACCCGAACTGATCGCCGGCATCGTGGTCCGCGAACATCTCGATCCGAAGCGCGCCGTCATGGTCGGCGACCGGCGCTACGACATCAACGGCGCCCACGCCAACGGCATACGTGGCATTGGCGCCCTGTGGGGGTATGGCGGCCGCGAGGAGCTGGAGGAAGCGGGTGCGGATGCGCTGGCCGAAAGCCCGCACACGTTGTTCCAGGTGATCGAGGACCAGTTCGAGGCGGCCTCGCGTCATGCCTGACGCCGGCGGGCCCGGCGGGATGGCTAGATCAGGCCCTTCTGTTTGAGGCTGACCCAATTATCGCCGCCGACCAGCATGTGGTCGTGCAGCACGATCGCCAGCGGCGAGGCCGCGCGCGCCAGCCTGGCGCCGAGCGCCGCCTCGCGCGCCAGCACCGGCTTGGCAAGCGGCCCCGGCGGCACCACCCGCACCAGGAGCAGCGCGGTCGCATGCAGGTCGAGCGCACGGCGCATGGCCAGTCTCGACGCGTCGGGCTGGGCGGGATCGAGGCCGCCGGCCAGCGTGCTGGCATCCTCGACCACCTCGTCGGCCAGCAGCCGGTTGCGGTTGTCGAGGAACAGGATGCGCAGCTGGCCGGGAATGGCACCGGTCAATGCCGTCTCGAAATAGGCCAGCAGCCGGTCCCAGTTGTTCAGCACCGGACGATCCCGCGCCTCGGCACCCGACAGCCGGACCGCCGCCAGCTCGGGCAGCCGGATCAAGGCGACGCAGGCCTCGCTCAAGCCGCCTTCGCGCGCCAGCTCGTCGCTCGGCGCGGACAGCACGGCGGCGAGACTGCCGAAGCTGTTGATCAGCGCCTTGGCCAGCGGCTTGGTGTCACGGCGCGCGATGCCGAGGAACAGCAGCATCTCGAGCAGCTCGTAATCGGCGAGGCTGGCCGGGCCGGCCCCGAGCAGCCGCTCGCGCATGCGTCGCCGGTGGCCATGCGGGCCGGTGCTGCTGAACGGCGGGGGCGGCCGGTTGCTGCCGGCCTGGATGTCAGCTTCGCTGGCGGCTTGGCTGGGGGCTGGGCTGTCAGCCGATGCGGCGGGCGCGTCGGCCTCGGCCACGGCGCCCCTGCGCACGACGCCCGCAAGCCACGCCCCGCCGACCTCGGCAAAACCCCGGACCATGCTGTCTCCCGCACCGATGCAACCTGGAGATGCAGCATAGCTTGTTTTGATAGCGTAACCAGAGCGATTTGTCGGCGTCCCAGGGGCGTTCTATATCTCGGGTTGTGACCGACCCTTCGATAACCCCCCTTGCCGCGCCGATCGCCGCCTCCGGCGATTATCTCGCCCGCCTCAACCCCGAGCAGCGGGAAGCGGTCGAGACGATCGATGGCCCGTTGCTGGTCCTCGCCGGCGCCGGCACCGGCAAGACGCGCGTGCTGACCACGCGATTCGCCCATATCCTGCTTTCGCGCCGGGCCTTCCCCAACCAGGTGCTGGCGGTGACCTTCACCAACAAGGCGGCGCGCGAGATGCGCGAGCGCGTCGGCGTGCTGCTGGGCAGCCCGGCCGAAGGTCTCTGGCTCGGCACCTTCCATGCGTTGTGCGCGCGCATGCTGCGCCGCCACGCCGAGCATGTCGGGCTCACGCCGAGCTTCACCATCCTCGACACCGACGACCAGATCCGCCTGCTCAAGCAGGTGATGGAGCTGCACCGCGTCGACAGCAAGCGCTGGCCCGCGCAGGGGCTGATGGGGGTGATCCAGCGCTGGAAGGATCGCGGCCTCTCGCCCGACCGCATCAGCGCGGCCGAGGACAGCGAGTTCGGCGCCGGCCGTGCGCGCCTCCTCTACACCGACTACCAGGCCCGGCTGAAGCAGCTCAACGCCGCGGATTTCGGCGACCTGATGCTGCACGTGACCGACATCCTGCGCACCCGGCCCGACGTGCTGGCGCAGTATCACCGCATGTTCCGCTACATCCTCGTCGACGAGTATCAGGACACCAACACGGTGCAGTATCTGTGGCTGCGTCTGCTCGCCCAGAAGCGAGACGCCGGCCAGGAGCAGGAGGCCAACATCTGCTGCGTCGGCGACGACGACCAGTCGATCTATTCCTGGCGCGGCGCGGAGGTCGAGAACATCCTGCGCTTCGAGAAGGATTTCGCCGGCGCGCGCATCGTCCGGCTGGAAAGCAACTACCGCTCGACCGCGCCGATCCTGGCGGCGGCATCCGGGCTGATCGCCCACAACACCGGGCGCATGGGCAAGACGCTGCGCCCGGGACGACGCGATTGCGACGGCGACAAGGTGCTGGTGGCCTCGGTCTGGGATTCCGACGAGGAGGCGCGCTTCGTCGGCGAGCGCATGGAAAGCCTGCATCGCGACAACCACCCGCTGTCGGAGATGGCGATCCTGGTGCGCGCCGGCTTCCAGACGCGCGCCTTCGAGGAGCGGCTGATCACGCTGGGGATGCCCTACCGCGTCATCGGCGGCCTGCGTTTCTACGAGCGTGCCGAGATACGCGACGCGATGGCCTATATGCGGGTGATGAACCAGCCGGCCGACGACCTCGCCTTCGAGCGGATCATCAACGTGCCGCGTCGGGGCGTCGGCGACGCCGCCCTGCAGGCGCTGCATGTCGAGGCACGGGCGAGCCAGGTGCCGCTGGCGATGGCGGTGATGCAATTGCTGGAACGCGGGGCGCTCAAGGGCCGCGTACGCGAGCAGCTCGGCGCCCTGATGGCCTGCTTCGGCCGCGGCCGCGAGGCCCTGAGCCGCGGCGGCGCCCACGGCAACCATGTGCATGTGGTCGAGACGCTGCTCGACGAGACCGGCTACACCGACATGTGGAAGCGCGACAAATCGCCCGAAGCGCCGGGCCGGCTCGACAATCTCAAGGAGCTGGTGCGGGCGCTGGCCGATTTCGAGAGCCTCGGCGGCTTTCTCGAGCATGTCTCGCTGGTGATGGAGAACGAGGAGAATGCCGGCGCCGACCGGGTCAATCTGATGACCATGCACGGCGCCAAGGGATTGGAATTCGACACCGTGTTCCTGCCCGGCTGGGAGGAAGGCGTGTTTCCGAGCCAGCGCACGCTCGACGAGGGAGGCAACAAGGGTCTCGAGGAGGAGCGAAGGCTGGCCTATGTCGGCATCACCCGGGCGCGCAAGCGGGCCATCATCAGCCACGCCGCCAACCGCCGCGTTTATGCCAACTGGCAGAGCTCGATCCCGAGCCGCTTCATCGAGGAACTGCCCGAGGCGCATGTGGAACTGGCCGGCACCGCCGCCCTGGCCCGGGAGCAGTTGCGCGCCGCCCCCCCGGTGTTCGGCGGCCAGTTCCCGCTGACGGCGCGGAGGCCCCGCGTGGTCGATGCCTTCAT
>CAXTCT010000144.1:0-5484 GCA_964242565.1 uncultured Acetobacteraceae bacterium
CAAGGCACGCCTCATTGCTGAAAGCGCCAAGGAGGTCTCACAACCAGACAGCTAGGAAGCGTTAGATGCTATCTGCTAGACGCCGGGATGGTTGGAAGTTACGATCAAGTAACATTCATCCGGACGATCCCGACGCACCTGGTCGGGCTGGATCATGCAGCCCGGCCCTCTTGTCTTTCGGCGCGGTCATGAATACTCATTGGCATTACTGACGGACTCTCTGCACAAACCGGCGAGCGATCAGAGGCCGCCTTCTTGTCCTCCAATTCCTGTTCGATGGCGACCAGGAGAGCGGTCGCAGCCATCCGGATTATTTCACCGGACTCACATCCCTCATCTCGCAGCCTCTCACTATAGTGGCAGGCGGCAGCACGCATAACCGGCTCACGCGATGCGAAAGCTTCGAGGAAATGACAAAGGTAATCCAGCTGCGAAGCGCGCCGGTCATTTGTAGGAAGATCAAGTTTGATGGCTTGTGGGTAAGCGTTCATCGGTTCCCCGCTACTCTGAACTAGTGCTGGCGATAACGCTTGATGCAACGCTGCGCCCTGCAACACAACACACAAGTATTCCATTCCCGAACTATTAACTGTTTGTCTAAATAACTGGACAATATCTTCAGATTTGCTACAAGTTCATCAAAACAATAGTTAGAACCGGAAAGTATCGAGGCGACGCAATTCTCTAAACTCGACGTTGGCCAGTTTGGCCAGTTGCGCGGCATAGCAGGCGGCGCCGATCAGGCCGCCAGTTGCTGATCAAAGCATTTCGACCGGTGCGGGATCGCCTGCGGAGCTGTCGAAACCCGGTCGCGCCCACAATTCGCGGCGCATAAGGGCAAGTATTGGAAATGGGAACAGAACGGTTGCGACTGCGAGTGCAGTCATCGGAATTTTGACCGCTCATTGCATGGGAGTGGCGAACCGGGGCGGCTCGGGAAGCGACCGTTGTAGCGCCAGGCGCGAGAGCGCGGCACTCACGAGCGCGCTGGTGTCCTCTGCGAGCCCGCGCAGCCGCCCATCGATGAGCAGCATCGCGAGGCCGTGTGCGATGGCCCAGGCAGCGGCAACATCGGCAAGGCGGCGGGACACAGGAAATGCCTCCGCTGCCGCCTCCGGCGCTTGCCCGGCGGCAGCGGCGGCCTCGGCTAGAGCACCATAGGCAGCCTCCATCGCTTCACGCAGGGCCGGGCGCCCTGGATCGAGACGCTCCCCGCGGAACATAAGCAGGAACAAGCCTGGATGGCTTCGCGCGAAGCGCACGTAGCCAAGGCCCGTGGCGTGCAACTGGTCGGCTGGTGCCGGGCCAGCAGCAGCCATCCCGGCGAGTAAAGCAGTGCGGAACCTCACATATCCGGTTGCGGCAAGTTCGCTCAGCAGGCCAACAAGGTCGCCGAAATGGTGCGCGGGTGCCGCGTGTGACACGCCGGCTGCCCGGGCGGCGGCGCGCAGGGTGAGCGCCTGGATGCCGTCGCGTTCCAGCATTGCCTCGGCAGCGTCGAGTAAGGCCGCGCGCAAGGCGCCATGATGGTAGGGATGGGGCTTTGTAGAGGCGGACATCCCATCTTCGTGCCTCACAATCTTGACAATGACAAGTTTTGTGTTGACGGTGGCTTGGCCGAATGTGATTTTTTCACTGTCAAGATGTCAGGGAGCGACGGGATGCGAAGCATGATCTTCAACGCGGTTCTGGCCCTGCATATGACCGGTGGTGCTGTGGCACTCGTCGCCGGCCCTGTCGCAATGCTGGCGCGCAAGGGTGAGCACCTGCACCGCCTGTCCGGCTGCTCCTATGGCGTTGCGATGGTGGTCACGGCCGCGTCGGCGCTCTGCCTCGCGCTCGCGACCAGCAATGTGCTCCTGCTGATGATCGCGGTATTCAGCTTCTTTCTTGTGTTCACGGGCTGGCGGGCGCTCCGCCAAAAACGCCTGCACGAAGGGGGGCACGGGGCGCGCTGGTTCGATTGGCTCGTGGCCGGCCTCACGCTTGCGTTCAGCGCCGGGCTGTTCGTCAGGGGATGGAGCACGGGTTGGGACGTGACTGAACTGTTCTTCGGGGCAGGCGGCGGCATTCTTGCGCTGCGTGGGATGCGCGAGCTGACAGGCCGTGGCGTACGACCCGGCGACTGGCTGGTTCGGCACATGGTCGGCATGTCGGCTGCCTATATTGCCACCGTGAGCGCCTTCGCAGTCGTGACCCTCACCGCCCTGCCGCGCCCGGTCGCCTTTATCGGGCCGACCCTGATCGGCACCCCACTGATTGCCTGGCTGGCCACGCGCCTCACCGTTGCCCTTCGGCAAGGGCTCACGCCGGGGGAGATCCTAAAGACGTCCGTGGACCGCCGCCGCCCCGTCTCGGTTGCGCCCGGCCATTAGCTGGAAGCACCGCTATCTGTGCAACCTCCTCTCGAACACCGGCCAGCCGGTCCGGCTCCGCTTTCGAAGGTCCGGAAAGCCGTCTCGCATGGCTAGGTCGGATCGCCCATGGATGCCACGATCCGGTGCTGTCATGGCGGAACCATGGCGGAACCGCCCACAGCATTCACGGGACGAACATCAGACCATCTTCGCCGGGTCGACGATGCGGTCGAACTCCGCCTCGGTCACGAAACCCAGCGCCAGGGCGGCCTGCTTCAGCGTGAGGTCATGCTCCATCGCGTGATGGGCGATCTTCGAGGCCTTGTCATAGCCGATCGCCGGGGTGAGTGCCGTCACCAGCATCAGCGAGCGTTCGACATGCTCGCCGATGCGCCGCCGGTCCGGCTCGGTGCCCTCGATCAGGAATTTGCGGAAGTTGCCGCAGCCATCCGTCATGATCGTGATCGACTGGGCGATGTTATGGATCATCAGCGGCTTGTAGACATTCATTTCCAGATAGCCGCCGGCGCCACCGAAGCCGACCGCAACATCGTTGGCCATCACCTGCACGGCGATCATGGTCAGCGCCTCGGCCTGGGTGGGGTTGACCTTGCCCGGCATGATCGAGGAGCCCGGCTCGTTTTCCGGCAGCCTGAGCTCGGCGAAGCCCGCGCGCGGGCCGCATGACAAAAGCCGGATGTCGTTGCCGATCTTGTAGAGCGAGACGGCCAGCGTGCGCAGCGTGCCGGAAAGCTGCACCAGCCCGTCATGCGCGCCCTGCAGGGCGAATTTATTGATCCCGGTCGCGAAGGGCAGTCCGGTGAGGCACGCGATCTCGGCCGCCGCCGCCTCGGCGAAACCGGGGGCCGCGTTGATCCCGGTGCCGACCGCGGTGCCGCCCAGCGCCAGCGGATAGATCCCCTTCAGGGCATTGTCGATGCGGGCAAGATTATCGTCCAGCATGCTGGCATAGCCCGACCATTCCTGTCCCAGCGTGAGCGGTGTTGCATCCTGCATGTGGGTCCGGCCGATCTTGACGATATCCTTCCAGGCCTCGGCCTTGACGGCGATCGCGTCGCGCAATGCCGCCACCGACGGAACGAGGTGTTGGGCGACACCCAGCGCCGCCGCGACATGCATCGCCGAGGGGAAGCTGTCGTTGGAGGATTGCGACAGGTTGGCATGATCGTTGGGATGCACCGGCCGCTTGCTGCCGAGCGGCGTGCCGGCAAGCTGGCAGCTGCGGTTGGAAATCACCTCGTTGACGTTCATGTTGAACTGCGTGCCGCTGCCGGTCATCCAGACATGCAGCGGAAACATGTCCTGATGGCCCCCGGCCAGGATCTCGTCGCAGACCGCGACGATCAGGGCATGGATGGGCGCCGCAAGCTGGCCGAGCGTCAGGTTGGCGCTGGCGGAAGCGCGCTTGAGGATCGCGTAGGCGGTGATCATCTCGCGCGGCATCAGGTCGCGTCCGATGGTGAAATATTCGATCGAGCGCTGGGTCTGGGCACCCCAGAGCTTGTCCGCGGGGACCTCGATCTCGCCGAGGCTGTCGGTCTCGCGCCGGGTTTCGTTCATCGCTGAATTCCTTGCGTGGCTGAATGATCCAGCGCCGGGTTGCGCCAGCCCTGGACGCCGTCGACGGTGACGACCGGATCGGGTCCGGCCAGGGAAAGGATCGCCGGCCGCTCGATCTCGAGGATCCAGCCGGCTTGCAGAAGCAGGCCGACGATGCGTCCCTCGATCTGGCGCGAATGGGTGCCGACGAGGAGATAGGCGACCCTTGCCGCCAGCAACTCCAGGCAGTCCGCGATCAGGTCGGCCTCGCCACCCTGTATGTCGATATGCAGCAGGTCGATCCGCCGGTGCGTGCCGACAAGGGTCTCCAGTGGGATCATCGGCAGTTCGTCATGGCTGCCGGATCTGCGCGCCGCCTCGACCTGCGCGGCCGTCGCGTGGAACACCGGCTCCAGCCCCCACGTCACCCCGGCGCGGTGCTGGCGAGGGAACAGGGCGCGGCCGGCATGGGCGGCGGCGATGCCGTGATGCAGCGTCACACTGGCCGGATCGAAGCCGTTCGCCGCGGTGGCTTCGTGCGCATAGGCGATATGGCCCTCGTCGCCCTCGATGCCGATCAGTGCCACGGCAAGGCCGGCGCGACGGGCGGCGACGCCGGTATTGTTCATCCAGCAGCCCCAGCCGCAGCCAAGCTCGATCATGGTGAAGCGGTCGCGGGCCAGATCCACCGCGCGCAACGCGGCCGCCCATTCCGCGATGTCCGCATGCCAGTTGGCCGGGATCGGGATCGGCTCGACCCGCCCCGCCTGGCCGTCGAGGATGCCGGGAAAGAATTTCGGATCGATCGCAACGCCAAGGAAGTTGGTGAGATAGCCTGCCCGAGGTGCCAGGCCGGGCACCGCATGACGATGCATGACCGATTCGGCATCGAAACAGGCGTTGAAATGCTGGAATGGGCTGGAGGTGCGGTGCTGCAGCTTCAGCGACAGCTCCGCACGCTCCCCGATCAGCGTCTCGCGGCTCTCGTGCAGCCGGCGTATCGATGGGATCAGGAGCGCCATCTGCTGCAGCATGGCCATCGGTTTCTTCCTCACGGTGCCCTTGGCGGGAACGCCCTCAATTATCCGGCGTGCCGGTCAGCCAGATCGTCTCGACATGCCTGTCCCGCATCGATAGCGTCAGAATGAGCGGGCTCGGGTCCGGTTGCATCCCGGGCAGGCCATAGGCGCTGCGGCCGCCTGCAACCGGCGCGGTGCCATAGAGCGCGGTGACCGCGGCCGCGCCGGCGCCCGGTCGCACGATATGCGCATCAAGCGTCAGATCGACCTCCCGGACCGGAACCGGACAGCTTCTGCCGTCGCGCCGCGCGGCATCCAGGGCGATCGCGCTGACGGCGTGCGACGCCGCTCTGTCCGGTATTCCGGCCATCTCGGCGTCGGAGATCAGCCAGAGGCTGAGGGCCGGGCCGTCATGGGGCGGATGCCGCGTGCCGGCGGGGACGTCGAGCCGGGCACAGAACCAGTAGACGCTGTCGCCGGCATCGCCCTGGTGCTCCAGGCGTATGCCGAGGCCGCGGGCAAGCTCCTCGATCGGCGTCTTGCCGAGG
>CAXTCT010000145.1:0-5474 GCA_964242565.1 uncultured Acetobacteraceae bacterium
GAGCGGGGAACGCCATCGACGGAAGCACCGAAGGGCTGCTCGGGCTGCTCGCGGTGCAGCCGACGGCGCCGCTCGATGCACCGGCCCTCCAGGCTCTGCAGGCTCTTGCCGATCAGGCCGCGCTGGCATTGGAGCGCGTCCGTCTCGTCCGAGGGGCGGCCGATGCCACGGCGCGTGACGAAACCCAGAAACTGCGCATCGCCCTACTGAACTCCCTGTCCCACGATCTGCGTACTCCCCTGACCGGAATCCGCGGCTCGGCAGAGACATTGCGCACGGCCTGGAGCCGTCTCGCTCCAGACATACGGGACGACCTGATGCTGGCGATCGAAGAGGATACGATGCGGATGACCCGCTTCCTTGCCAACATCACCGACATGACCCGCCTGGAAAGTGGTGCCGTCGTGCCGAGACTGCAGCGTATCGAACTGGCTTCCGCCGTGCGGGAAGCCCTCGCCCGTCTGGACGATCCGGAACCGGTCACTCTCACCGAGGAAGGACCACACCCCTTCGTGCTGGCAGATCCGTTGCTGCTGGAGCAGGTCGTCTTCAACGTGCTCGACAACGCGATGAAATACTCGCCTCCCGTCCAGGCGGGAGAAACCGCCATCCACGTCACGATCGCTCTCGAAAACAGCAAGGCCGTCATCCGCGTCGCCGACACTGGAACCGGCATCGCCGAGTCGGCATTGCCGCACGTCTTCGACAGCTTCTACCGCGCTCAACATGGCGATCGAGTGGCGGCCGGTACCGGCCTCGGTCTCGCGATCGCCCGCGGGCTCGTCGAGGTGATGGGAGGAACCATCACCGCCGTCAGCCCAGTGCCCCAAGGGCGCCCCGGAGCCGGGCGCGGCACCCTTGTCACTATCACGATGCCGGCAGCGCGATGAGCGAGCCGCCGGCGGAACTCTTGGGCTAGTCCTTCGTCAGCTCGCCCTCGACGCGGCGCCACACTCCCAGCGGGTTGCCGTCCTGCAAGGCTTCCGGCAGCAGCGCCGCGGGCAGGTCCTGGTAGCAGACCGGGCGCAGGAAGCGGTGGATCGCGAGGCTGCCGACCGAGGTCGAGCGGCCATCCGAGGTCGCCGGGAACGGACCGCCATGCACCATCGCGTGCCCCACTTCCACGCCGGTCGGATAGCCGTTGACCAGGATGCGGCCGGCCTTGCGTTCCAGGATCGGGAGCAGGCCACGGGCGAGTTCGGTATCGTCTGGGTCCATCTGCAGCGTCACGGTAAGCTGGCCTTCCAGGCCGTTGGCGATCACCCGGAGCGTCTGCAGGTCCGGGCAGCGCACCACGAGGGAACTGGCGCCGAACACCTCCTCGGCCAGATGCGGGTCGGTCAGGTAGCTGTGGGCGTCCGTCACGAACAGCACGGCCTCGCCCTGTGCCGGCCCCCCCGACTGCAGGCCATGCCCGATCTCGCTGACCGAAGGGTTCTCGCGCAGCCGTTTCACGCCGTCCTCATAGGCGGCATGGATCGCCTCGGTCAGCATGGTGGCGGCGGGCGCGGCGGCGAGCGCGTCCCTGGCCGACGCGATGAAGCGGTCGAGCGCCGGACCCTCCAGGGCCAGGACCAGGCCGGGATTGGTGCAGAATTGCCCGGCCCCCAGCGCGACCGAGGCGACATAGTCGCGGCCGATCGCCTCGGCCCGTTCGGCCAGGGCCGCAGGCAGCAGGAACAACGGGTTGATGCTGCTCATCTCGGCATAGACCGGGATCGGCTCGAGCCGTCTGGACGCGATCTCGACCAGGGCCAGGCCGCCGCGTCTCGATCCGGTGAAGCCGACGGCGCGGATGCGCCGGTCGGCGACCAGGGCGGCACCGAGCGCGTTCTCGGTTCCGACCAGGAGCGAGAAGACGCCTTCCGGCAGGCCGCATTCGGCCACAGCCGCCTGGATCGCGCGGCCGACCATTTCGGAGGCGCCCGGATGGGCGGGATGGCCCTTGACCACCACCGGGCAGCCGGCGGCCAGCGCCGAGGCGGTGTCGCCGCCGGCGACGGAAAAGGCGAGCGGGAAATTGCTGGCACCGAACACGGCGACCGGGCCGAGCGGGATATGGCGCAGGCGCAGATCGACGCGGGGCATCGGCTTGCGTTCGGGCAGGGCGTGGTCGATGCGGGCGCCAAGCCAGCCGCCTTCGCGCACCACCTGGGCGAACAGGCGCAACTGGCCGACGGTGCGGCCGCGCTCGCCCTCGATGCGCCCGCGCGGCAGGCCGCTTTCGGCGACGGTGCGGTCGATCAGCGCTTCGCCGAGGCCGAGGATGTTTTCCGCGATCCGCTCCAGGAAGGCGGCGCGGGCTTCGAGGCCGGTCTCACGATAGGTCTCGAAGGCATCCCAGGCCAGGGCGCAGGCGCGGTTGACCTCGCTCTCGCCGCCGCCGTTGAATCCAGGCTCCAGCCTGTCGCCGGTGGTGGCGTTTCGCGCATGGAACAGGCTGCCGCCGCCGCGTGTCGCGGTCGCGCCGATCAGCATCTCGCCGGATAATGTCATTCGATTTCCTCACAAGGGCCCCGGCCTTCAGGCGGCCCAACGCAGCACCAGCGGGTCGAGGCGGCGGGCGGTCTCGATCAGGCCGGCGCGGATCGCCGGGTCGATCGGCGCGAGCGGATGACGTGGCCTCTCGCAGGCGATGATGCCACCCTCGCGCATCAGGCTCTTGGCGGCCAGCAGCCCGCACTGGCGGTTCTCGTAGTTGATCAGCGGCAGGCAGCGCTCATAGCCGTCCAGCGCCGCTTCCCGGTCGCCGTTGCGGTAGTCGCGGATGATGCGTCCGACCAGATCGGCATAGGCGCCGCCGGTGATGCTGCCGGTGGCTCCCGCGTCGAGATCCGGGATCAGGGTGATGGCCTCCTCGCCGTCCCAGGGTCCCTCGATGGCTGCGCCACCATGCTCGATCAGGGCACGCAGCTTGCTGGCGGCGCAGGGCACCTCGATCTTGAAATAGGAGACCTGCTCGATCTCGCGCGCCATCCGCGCCAGCAGGGACACCGGCAACGGCGTGCCGCTGACCGGGGCGTCCTGGACCATGATCGGGATGTCGATGGCGTCGGAGACGGCGCGGAAGAATTCGTGGATGCCGGTCTCGGTGAGGCGGATGGTCGCGCCGTGATAGGGCGGCATGACCATGACCATCGCAGCCCCCAGTTCCTGGGCGCGGCGGCTGCGGGCCGCGCAGAGATGCGAGCTGAAATGCGTGGTGGTCACGATCACCGGCACGCGGCCGGCGACATGGCCGAGGATCGCCACCGTCAGAAGCTCGCGCTCCTCGTCGCTGATCACGAACTGCTCGGAGAAATTGGCCAGGATGCAGAGGCCGTCGACGCCGCTGTCGATCATGAAGTCGATGCAGCGGAGCTGGCTCGGCATGTCGATCGCGCCATGCTCGTCGAAAATCGTCGGTGCGACCGGATAGATCCCCCTGTAGCGAGGCCCGCCGGGTTGGTGCGGTTGCTGGCTCATGTCGCGTTCTTCAGGTTGTGCCGGAGGGTAGGGCCAGCCGGCCTGCCGGTCCAATGCCGATTTGCGCCCGCTTGATATGTGGATATGTATCGCTCGTTGACTGAACCCGGGCCGGGTCCCACGTCTGCCCGATGGGCAAGAAGCACAAGACGATCCCGGGCGAGATCGGCACGCGGCACGCGGCCTGGCAGGATCTGGTGATCCTGTGCCGCAAATGCGGCGGCAAGCTCAAGGGCGGTTTCGGCGACGATGGCCGCGACGATCTGCGCGATGCCCTGCGCGACGGGCTCCGTGCGGCGGGCCGTCGGCGGGATTTCCGCATCATCGAGTCCGGCTGCCTCGGGATCTGCCCGAAAGGCGGCGTGGTGGCGTTGCGCGGCTCCGAACCGGGCCGTGTCCTGATCGTGCCGCGGGGTCAGGCGGCGGGCAGCGTGCTGGAGACGCTCGGGGTGAAGCCGAACAGGCTGCCGTAGAAGGCAAGCTCCAGTTCCAGCACCTGGCGGATGGTCTCCTCGCGCCGGAAGCCGTGCGCCTCTCCCTGGAACTCATGCACGCTGACCCGGATGCCGCGGTCGCGCAGCGCCTGCGCCATCAGGCGGCTCTGCGCGACCGGCACCACCTTGTCGTCCACCCCATGGAAGAAGATCACCGGGCAGCGCAGCGCGTCGAGATGGTTGACCGGCGAGCGGGCGTCGTAGATCGCGCCATCCTCGGGCAGCTTGCCGATCAGCCGGTCGAGATAGCGCGACTCGAATTTGTGCGTGTCGGCGGCCAGGCTGCGTAGCTCGCCGATGCCGTACAGGCAGGCCGCCGCCGAGAACAGGGTCGAGCGGGTCAGCGCCGCCAGCACGGTGAAGCCGCCGGCACTGCCGCCGCGTATGGCGATGCGCGCGGGATCGGCGCGTCCGGTCTCGACGAGGTGGAGGCAGGCGGCGATGCAGTCATCGACATCGACCACCCCCCATTGCCCGTCGAGGCGCTGCCGGTACCGCCGGCCGAAGCCGCTCGAGCCGCCATAATTGACGTCGACAACGGCGATGCCGCGGCTGGTCCACCACTGGATGCGCAGGGAGAGCGCGTCGCTCGCCATTCCGGTCGGGCCGCCATGCGCCATCACCACCAAAGGCGGCCGCTCGCCATCGGGGATTCCGTAGAGCCGGTGGGTGGGCGCATAGTAGAAGGCATGGCCCCGGGCGCCGTCGGAGCTGGCGAAGCGGATCGCCTCGGCGACGGCGATGTCGTCCGCCTGCATCGGGAAGCTGTGCGAAACCGCCAGGATCTTCGTCGCCTCGAGCTGGTCGAGGGGTGCCGTCATCACCGCGGCCGGCTGATCCGCCGAGGCGCGCAGCCAAGCCAGTCGCTGGCCGTCCAGAACCACCGGACACTCCGCCACCGACCCGATCGGCAACGGGCGCGCGACGCCGCCGGCGATATGCAGCGCCTGCACGCGGCCTTCGCTCACGGCGGCGGCGATGAGGCTGCCGTCGGGCAGGAAGCCATAGGAACGCTGGCCGAACGACCAGGGCGGGACTCCGATCTCCCGCTCTATCGGGCAGAGCGGCGCCAGTTCGCCATCCTCCGCCACCGCGAACAGGTTCCACCAGCCGCTGCGGTCCGAACAGACATGCAGGGTCCCGTCCGGAGCGAATTGCGGTTGCAGCAGCGCCTCGTCGCCCGCCCACCCGGCAACGCAGCTTTGGTCCGACACGGCGATGCGGCCGTTCGCGTCGGCTTCCACCGTGGCCTTGTGCAGCCGCGTCGCGTCCCACGGCATGTCCGGATGGTCCCACTCGATCCAGGCGAGGGTGCGGCCGTCCGGCGACAGGCGCGGGCTGGACAGGAAATCAGCCCCGCGCACCAGGACCTCGCCCTCGTTGGCGGACGCATCCAGCGCAGCCTCGAGGCGCAGCGCGACGAGGGCCGCTTCCGGCTGGGCGGCGGCGTTGCGGTGATCCTCGCGCACCGCAAGCAGGTGGCGCCGGTCCGGCGTGAAGCAGAAATCGGCGAAG
>CAXTCT010000146.1:0-5457 GCA_964242565.1 uncultured Acetobacteraceae bacterium
CCGGCGCGGCGTGATCAGCCGGCGGAGGCTGCTCGGGGGAGCCTGCGCATCCCTCGCGGTCGGTGCCCGCGCCAAGGCGATGACCACCGGGCTCGGAGCCGCGTCGCTGCGCCTGTGCTGGATCTATAACTCCGAGTTCGCCGGCGAATTCCATGCCGCCTCGAAGGGATATTATCGGCGGGAGGGGTTCTCGGAGGTGACGCTGGTGCCGGGTGGACCCGGCTCGCCGCCGCCCGACATCGACGTGGTGCAGGGACGCTGCCTGCTCGGCATCACCGCCATCGACATCACGGCCGCCGCGATCAACGAAGGGGCGGCGTTGCGAACCATCGGGGCGCAATACCAGAAGACCGCGTTCTGCATCGTCTCCCTGGCCAGCAAACCGATCCTGGAGCCGCAGGCGATGATCGGGCGCACGATCGGGGTGCAGCCCACCAACCAGACCATCTTCTCGACCTTCCTGGCCGTGAACGGGATCGATCCGGACCGCGTGCATAGCGTGCCGGTGCAGTTCGATCCGACGCCGCTGCTGACCGGCGATGTCGATGGCTGGCTCGGCTTCGTCAGCAACGAGCCGAACGCCCTGCGCAGCCGGGGCGTCGAACCCGCGGTCTGCCTGTTCTCGGATTTCCATTATCCGCTGCTCATGCAGACCTATGTGACGACCGCGGATTCGGTGGTGACGCGCCGTCCGGCGCTGAAGGCGATGCTGCGCGCGGAGATACGCGGCTGGCGCGACAATCTGCATGATCCAGACGAGGGGGCCCGGCTTTCGTACGAGGTGTATGGACGCCGGCTCGGGCTCGATCCGGTGTCCGAGCGGATGCAGTCGAGAACCGAGAACACGCTGCTGCTAGGCCCCAGGACCCCCGGCCACGGGTTGTTCACCATCGGGCCTACGGAGATCGAGGGGAATGTCGCGACGTTGCGCGGCATGGGCCTGGACGTGACCGCGGCCAGCCTGTTCGATCTATCGCTGCTCGACGAGATCTACCAGGCCGATCCCTCGCTGCTGGTGCTGTAGATAATGCCGGCGATCGTGCCAGCAACGGTGGTTCCAGCAATGGTGGTTCCAGCAATGGTGGTTCCAGCCCTGGCCGGCACCGGCTTCGACATCACCGGTCTGGGCAAGAGTTTCCGGCTCCGGCGTGGCCGCATCACGACGCTGGAGGCCCTCACGCTGCGCACCGGGCGCCGCAGCTTCCTGTCCCTGCTGGGTCCGTCCGGCTGCGGCAAGTCCACCGTGCTGCGTATCCTCGCCGGTCTCGAGCAGCCCGATGTGGGGCGCGCCCTGGTGCATGGCCTGACGCCGGCGGAACTGGTCCGCCAGCATGAACTGGGCATCGCGTTCCAGGATTCCGCGTTGCTCGCCTGGCGCAGCGTGCGCTCCAATATCGGGCTGCCGCTGGAAGTGGCCGGGTTGAAGCCCGACCCGGGGCTGGTCGCCGAACTGATCGCGCTGGTCGGCCTGCGCGGCTTCGAGACGGCGCGTCCGTTCCAGTTGTCCGGCGGCATGAGGCAGCGCGTCGCCATCGCGCGGGCGCTGGTGGTGCAGCCGCGCGTGCTGCTGCTCGACGAGCCGTTCGGGGCACTCGACGACATGACCCGGCAGCATCTCAACCTCGAACTGCAGCGGATCTGGCTGCTCCGCCGCGCCACCACGCTGATGGTCACGCATGGGATCGGCGAGGCGGTGCTGCTGTCCGACCAGGTGGCGGTGATGTCGGCCCGCCCCGGCCGCGTCCGCGCCGTCATCGAGATCGACCTGCCGAGGCCGCGTACCGCGGCGATGACACGCAGCCCGGAGTTCCACGCCTATCATGACCAGTTGAGCGCGCTGCTGTTCGAGGGCGACGCCGGCAGGGACGAGGCGTGAACGGCCGGACCGCGCTGCGCGCGATCTTGCCGGTTGTCCTTCCGCTCGCCGCCTGGAGCATCGCCGCCGGCCTGGGCAGCGCCCGCTCGTTGCCCGGCCCGTTCGTGGTGATCCGGCAGATGGCGCAGGATGGCTGGACCTTCTATGGGCCCAATGTCGCGGCGAAGCTGGGGGAGGCGTCGCTGGGCTTCCTCTGGGGAAACGGGCTCGCATTCGCGTTTGCGTCGCTCGCGGTGCTGCTGCCGCTGACCCGGCGCCTGATCGTGCAGCTCGGCACCATCAGCATCAGCGTGCCGGTGATCGCCCTCGGTCCGGTGCTGGCCATCGTCTTTTCCGGACGCATCACGACGATCACGCTGGCGGCGCTGGCGGTTTTCTTCAACAGCCTGCTCGGGTTGCTGGAGGGGTTCGCCGCCGCCGAGCAGTCCAGCCTCGACCTGTTCGCGGCCTATGGCGGCGGCCGCTGGCAGGTGTTCCGCAAGCTTCGGCTGGTGGCGGCCTTGCCGTCGCTGTTCGCCTCGCTCGGGATTGCCGCGCCGGCGGCCGTGCTCGGCGCCATCCTCGGCGAATGGCTCGGTTCGGCCAACGAGGGGCTCGGGGTCGCCATGGTCATCGCCATGCAGCAGATGAATCCCGCCCGTACCTGGGGCATTGCTCTGGTCTGCGGCGCGCTCGCCAGTCTCGCCTACTGGGTGTTCTCGATCCTGGGAAGGCTCGCGACACCCTGGGAGCAGGCCCGGCGGAGCGCCTCGTGAGGCGCCTCGCCGGCGGGCCGCTGCTCTCGACACTGCTCACGCTGTGCATCGTGCTGGTCGGCTGGACCCTGTTCCTTCACCTGTTTTCGGTCAGCCCGCTGGTCGGCAAGTCGCCCCGGGCGGTCTGGCATTACCTGTTCCTGACCTCGATCTCGTCGCATAACCGCGCCGCCCTGTTCGCGGCACTGGGCGTCACGCTGATGCATGCCGGCATCGGCTTCGCGGCCGGCACGCTACTGGGACTGGTGGTGGCGTTCGCGTTCGTGCTGCAGCCCGCTTTCGAGGGCAGCCTGATGCCGCTGATGATGATCCTGCGCACCATGCCTCTGGTGGCGCTGACGCCGCTGATCGTGCTGCTGTTCGGCCGTGGGCTGGTGGCGATCGGCGTGATCGGGGCGCTGACGGTGTTCTTCCCGACGGTGGTGATGGTGACGCTCGGCCTGCGTGCGGCGCCTCGCGCGAGCACGGACCTGATCCGGGTGCATGGCGGCGGACGCTGGATGGCGCTGCGCAAGGTCGCTTTTCCGACCGCGATCCCCGCGATATTCGCCGTGGCCCGGATGTCGGTGCCGGCGGCGCTGGTCGGCGCCCTGCTGGCGGAGTGGCTGGCCAGCGGCGACGGCCTCGGCAATCGCATGCAGCGCGACATATCGGGCTTCCGCTCGTCGGACCTGTGGAGCGGCATCGTCGTGCTGACCTTGTGTTCGCTGCTGCTCTATGGGGTGCTGGGCCTGCTGGAGCAGCGCGTATCGGTCCGGTATGGCCGCCGCCCGTCATCGTGAGACGGCATCCGCCGTGTCCATGGGCCGGCCGCGCCCGGACGCAGCCCGACGCCAAGCCACTCATGCGCTTGACCCTCCAGTTGCCGAAGAGTGTAGTTCAGGTGGCATCCGTATCGGATCGAGGTAAGGATGACGCATGGCCTGCCGCCAAAACGGACATTGCTCCACGCCGGACCTCCGGTACCATCCATGCCGTCACGAAGCGAGGGGGCGCCCGCCGCCGCGGCATGGCCGATGACGCCGTGATTTCCTTTCCCATCCGCGTCGGTAGGCGCGCGGGCATGGTCGCCGTCTCGACGCTCATGCTCGTCACGGCGCGCGCTGCTCGAGCCGCTGACACCAGCGGCTACACCCTGTTCAACCCGACGCCGGATTCCGAACTCCGCGACATGAGCACGGATCGTCCGGGTGCCGCGTCCAGCCCCTTTACCGTCGATGCCGGCCACATCCAGGTGGAGACCGGAATATGGAGCTATTCCTGGGACCATTGGAGCCCCGATGCGAGCCTCACGCGCAGTCGGACGCTGTTCAGCACGAACGTGAAGCTCGGCCTGACTGACTGGGCCGATCTAGACGTGGTCATCCCGGCCTCGAACAGCCTTGTCACCCGGACCCCGATTGGACCCGGTCAGTCGAGCCGTATGTCGGCGCAGGGATTCGGGGACGTGCTGGTCGGCGCAAAGGTGAATTTCTTTGGCAACGACAATGGCGAGAAACAGGGCTTTGGCCTGCTCGGCTACGTCAAGGCGCCGACCGCTGCGAGCGGGCTCGGCAACAACATGGTCGAGTTCACCCTGGTTGCACCCTACAGCTTCGGCCTGCCGCATGATTTCTCGATGACGGTGCAGCCGGGTGTCGGCTTGCTGCGCAACGGCCAGAAGCAGGGCTATCATGGCGACTACCAGCTTGCGGCTGAAATCGGTCATGCGCTCTTTGGCAGTTCCACCTTGAGCGGCCAGTTCGGGATCACGCTCGACCGCGAAGGCGACCACAACTCGGCCGAACAGGATACCATAGCTCCGGCTCTGCAGTGGCTGGTCAGGCCGTGGCTGCAGCTTGATGGCGGGGTGAATGTCGGCATAGCCCGAGCCGCAACGGACTGGACCCCCTATGTCGGCCTCTCGTTTCGTTATTGATCCCCGATCCCGCTCAACGGGATCGGGATGTTGTCAGCCCGGGAAACTGGCGTCTTTCCGGAATTGATGGAGTTGCGTAGGCGTTTGGGGGGCGGTTCGTCGTCGGGAGTGGGTGCTCGCCCGCGCCGCTTTTTCCTCGCGTCGTGACAGGCCTTCCGCGTGGTGCTACGGCATCCGGCGCGAGCAAAGCAGCTTGTTGGCACAAACATACACCAGCAGTGCCAGCATCATGCGCGGATGGTCTTGTTGAATTTTGCCCTGCCAACCCCAACCAGAAGCTTTGGTGCTTGGCCCGTCGATCCGAAAAGCCGCTATCGGCCCTCGAACACCGGCCGCCGCTTTTCCTTGAAGGCGGCAAGACCCTCGTTGCGATCGAAGGTGAACGCATAATCTGCGTTGGCGTCCTGCTCGCGGGACAGCGCGGCGGCCAGCGTGCCGTCGACCGCCGCGTTCGCCAGCTCCTTCATCCGGCGCAGGCCCAGCGGGCTCTTGCCGGCAATCTTCTGGGCAAGCCGGTCCACCTCGACCACCAACTCCCCATCCGGCACAACCGCGTTCACCAGCCCGGCGGGCACCAGGGCCGCGGCGGGCAGGAGGTCGCCGGTGAAGAACAGGTATTTGGCACGCGCCAGTCCGATCCGGCGCGGCAGCCTCGCGGAGCCGCCGCCGCCGGGAAGCAGGCCATAATTGGCGTGGCCGTCCCCCAGCCGCGCGCTTTCGGCCGCCACGACCAGGTCGCAGCACAGCACCAGCTCGAGGCCGCCTGCGGTGGCGATGCCGTTCACGGCCGCAATCACCGGTTTTGGGAAGGCCTCGAGCCGCGACATGAGCCGGGTGAGCCGGCCGAGGAATGCGGCTGTTTCCATGTCGCGCCGCTCCGCCGGCATCGCCTGGACGAAACCCAGCTC
>CAXTCT010000147.1:0-5452 GCA_964242565.1 uncultured Acetobacteraceae bacterium
GGCCGATGCGCTCGGCAGTTTGGCCGAAACGATCGCCACCCAGCTGTCATCGCTCGAAGCCGACGAGATCGCGCTCTCGCGGTTGAAGCAGACCGTCGCCCAACTCGCCGCCGACTACCGTGCGGCGGCCGAGCACCTGTCCGAGGCGCGCCGGCGCGCTGCAGAGCGCCTCGGCGAGGCCGTGCAAGCCGAACTGCCACCACTCAAGCTTGAGCAGGCGCGTTTCTTCGCCAAGCTTGAGCGGGACGACAGTCTCGAGAGTGCGGAGGGAATCGACCGCGTCGAGTTCTGGGTGGCGACCAACCCCGGCACGCGGCCGGGGCCGCTGGTCAAGGTGGCGTCCGGCGGGGAACTTGCCCGCTTCATGCTGGCCCTCAAGGTCGTGCTGGCCGGCCGCTCGGCGATCCCGACCTTGGTGTTCGACGAGGTCGATGCGGGCGTCGGCGGCGCCACCGCCGCATCGGTCGGCGAGCGCCTCGCCGCCATCGCCGGCACGGTACAGGTGCTGGTGGTGACACACAGCCCGCAGGTGGCGGCGCGAGGCAACGAGCATCTGCGCATCAGCAAGCATGTCGTGCGGGACCGCACCGAGACCCGGGCCGAACCGCTGGACGGGCAGGCGAGACGCGAGGAGATCGCGCGTATGCTGGCAGGCGAGACCATAACCGAGGCGGCGCGCGCCGCGGCGGACAGCCTGTTGCTGCCGCTCACGACAAGGGACCTGGCTTCCAATGCGTGACGGCGCGAAACCCGACCCGGCGATGGACGAGGCCGAAGCCGCCGCCGAACTGGCCAGGCTGGCGGAGGAGATCGCCCGGCATGATCACGCCTATCACGCCGAGGATGCGCCGACGATCGACGATGCCGCGTATGACGCGCTGCGCCGCCGCCATCGCGAGATCGAGCGGCTTTTCCCCGCCCTGGCGCGCGCCGACAGCGCGACGATGCGGGTTGGCGCCGCGCCGGAGGGCGGGTTTGCCAAGCATCGCCATCTGGTGCCGATGCTTTCGCTCGACAATGTCTTCGACCGTGCCGAATTCGAGGCCTTCGTTGCCCGCGCGCGCCGCTTTCTTGGCCTGAAGGACGAGACGCTGCCGATGGTGGCGGAACCGAAGATCGATGGCCTGTCCATCAGCCTTACCTACGAGGATGGCGCGCTGACAAGCGGCGCCACGCGCGGGGACGGCACGACCGGCGAGGATGTCACGGCGAACATACGCTCGATACCGGCCATTCCGAAGCGGCTGCCCGGGGACGCGCCCGCCCTGATCGAGATCCGCGGCGAGGTGTTCCTGGCAAAGGCCGATTTCCTGGCCTTGAACCAGGCGCAGGCGGCGGCCGGGGAGCGGCTGTTCGCCAACCCGCGCAACGCGGCGGCCGGCTCGCTGCGACAGCTCGATGCGACGATCACCGCGGGCCGTCCGCTGTCCCTGTTTGCCTATGCGCAGGGCCGTTCCAGCGCAGCGGTCGCGACATCCCATTGGGAATATCTCCAACGCCTGCAATCGTGGGGCTTCACCGTCAATCCGCTATCCCGACGGCTCGAAGGCGCACAGGCGGCCGAGGCGTTCCAGAACCGGATGGCCCTGGAACGTTCCGGTCTTGGCTATGACATCGACGGGGTGGTCTACAAGATCGATGATCTGGCCCTGCAGGAACGGCTCGGTTTCGCCGGGCGCGCGCCGCGATGGGCGACGGCGTGGAAATTCCCCGCCGAGCAGGCGATCACGCGTCTGCTCGAGATCCGCATCCAGGTCGGGCGTACCGGAGCCCTTACGCCGGTGGCGGTCCTGGAGCCGGTCAATGTCGGCGGTGTGCTGGTCACGCGGGCGACCCTGCACAACCAGGACGAGATCGCACGCAAGGATGTGCGTCCCGGGGACCGCGTGCAGCTGCAGCGCGCCGGGGATGTCATCCCGCAGATCATGGCGGTCATTGCGCAGGCCCACGATGATCCACAGCGGCAGCCGCCGTTCGCGTTCCCCGATACCTGTCCCGCCTGCGGCAGCCGGGCCGAGCGGGCGCCCGGCGAGGCGGTCAGACGCTGCACCGGCGGCCTGGTCTGCCCGGCACAGACGGTCGAGCGGCTGATCCACCTGGTCTCGCGCAATGCCTTCGACATAGACGGGCTCGGCGAGAAAAGCATCGCCGAGTTCCACGCCGAAGGTCTGGTGCGCGCGCCGGTCGACATCTTCCGCCTGGCCGAACATGAAGCGGCCATTGCGGCGCGGGAAGGCTGGGGTCCGCTCTCGGCGGCCAACCTGATCCGCGCCATCGAGGCCCGGCGCAGGATCGCGCTGTCACGCTTCATCTTCGCCCTCGGCATCCGGCGTATCGGCGAGACCAATGCGCGGCTGCTGGCCAGGCATTACGGAAGCTACGCGGCCTGGCGCACGCAGATGCAGGCGGCTGCCGTGGTGGGCTCGGACGAGCGTCTGGCACTCGGGTCGATCACGGGCGTTGGCGGCAGCATCGCCGACGAGCTCGTGCTGTTCTTCTCCGAACCGCATAACCGCGACGCCCTCGACAGGCTGGCCGCCGAACTCACGATCGAGGATGAGGACCTCCAGGCGGGCGGCGCCTTGTCCGGCAAGACCATCGTCTTCACCGGCAGCCTGTCGAGCATGACCCGCCCCGAGGCCAAGGCGATGGCGCAACGCCTGGGCGCCAAGGTCACCGACACGGTGTCGCGTAAAACCGACATCGTGGTCCTGGGCGTCGATTCGGGCTCGAAAGCGAAGAAGGCGGCCGAGCTGGGCCTGACCATGCTCGACGAAGCGGGCTGGCGCGAACTGGCAGGCCTGCCGCCCGGCGCGGCTTCAGCCGGCTGAACGCAGCGCCAGCAAGGCTCTCCCGAGATCGGACGGAATGATCCGCGCCACGACTCCCCGACGGTCAGTGAAGCGCGACGGCGGCGTCTTTCGTCCCGATCACCGTCTTCAACAAGGGTTCGCCGGGTCCGGCCAGCCATTCCTCAAGGCTCGTCAGGCTGCCGAACTCCTGCTTCAACGCGGCAATGTCCGCATGGCCGGCAAGCCGGCCGTCATCGACGAGGCAAGCCAGCCCTCCGAGGAAGGCATTCTGTTCCAGCACGCTCCGCCTTGCTATCGAAATGACCCATTCCGGTCGGCCCGCTGCCGGCCGCGTTCACGGACGTGTAGACGAGATGCTGAACATGATGCACGGGCGCGCGGTCGGCGATCGTCTTTCCGGTGGCGCCGAACACGAGCACGGTCCCTGCGGCCGCCATGTTGCGGGAGATGGTGTTCGACTGGTCCTGGATCGGCATGCCGGCCTCCTTTGTCGGTGGAGGCCCAGTGCCTCAGGCGGCTTGAGGCAAACGGCTTCATCACGCGTTCGGTGATCAGCACCGCGCCGGTTGCCGTTGTCCACGAGATATCGTCGCTCGGGCGATCCCTGGAACCGCATCTTCATGCGATCCTGAAATGGGCAGAACAACACAGGGACGCGGTTCTGGACGCGCAGAAAGCCTATGCGGCGGCGAAATAGAATCAAAGCCGGCACCCACAGCACGACCTGAGCGGCTATCGTCTTTCCGGATGTTCGCCCGGCTGTGATGCAGGGGTACCGGCGACGAGCAATGTGCGGCTTGCGGCCAAGCTGGGCAACGACTTCAACCATGCCCTTCTTATTGGCCTGCGATATGCCTTCAACATTGCAAATCCACCACCGGCGCCATAGCCGATTCCGGAATCTACGGCAATCTTGGCTGGAGCCGTTCAAACCTGCCGGGTTGCGCAGCCCAGCTTGTTGCGGATGCGGCCGAGGCCTCAAGCCGGGTGCAGACGACGCGGATCGAGGTTGACGGCCACACCGACCGTTCGGGAAAGACCGCGTGCAACCAGGGTCACCGTGCCGAGCATGGATGATCCTGTAGCGCTGTCTTCGTCAGGAAGTGTTTTGACATCCCGTGCGTAGCCATAGCGATGGCGCCTGCTGAAGCGGGTTCCGGTCGGCCCGTCAGGCCGGCCCCGCGATCTCGTGCACCAGCCTTCCCTCGACCCAGACTTTCGAGATGTCGGCGCGGGACATGCCGCAGACCAGTTTCTGCAGGATGTCCTCGGCGGTGTCGTCCGGCCAAAGCCTGACGTTCGACCCGGGCAGCCTGGTGTCGATCAGGATCGCATCGAACCGGTAGCCGCCCCGCAACAAGCCGATCGGCTCGCCCAGCGCCTCGCCGCCGCCGGCGGTCGCGAGCCAGAATGCCTGGCGGAAATCGATACTGGCCGGGGTGCCGGCGCTCCGTTCGGATGCGGGCCGTGCGGGATCGACGCCGCTTTGCAGCGTGTTCGAGGCGATCATGGCCTGCCGGGCGTTGTCCAGGAGCTGCGGGCTGTAGCCACCGGAGATATCGGTGCCAAGCCCGACATGCACGCCCCGTTCGACGAACTTGCGCAACGGGAACACCGCGCCGGCGAAATAGGCGTTGGAGATCGGGCAATGCGCGATGCCCGCCCCGCGGTTGCGGATCAGGTCGATATCGTCGTCATCGATGAAGTTTCCATGCGCCAGGATAGTTCCGGACCGCAGCAGGCCGAACCGGTTCAGGCTCGCCGCATCGGAAATGCCCATGCGGCTCCGCACGAAATCATGCGCCCAGTCGCTTTCCGAGCAATGGGTCTGCACCAGGCAGCCGCATTCCGCGGCCAGCCTGCCGAGCCCCTCCAGCAATTCGTCGGTGCATGAGGGGATGAAGCGCGGGGTGACGATCGGCCTGACCAGGGTGCGTTCATTGCCCGGCAGCGCGCGGACCGCGGCGATGAAACGGCGGGTGGCGTCGATGCCGGCCCGGGCGGACGCATCGCGGTAATAATCCGGGCATTGCCCGGGATGATCCATCGCGACCCGCCCGACCCACGCACGCTGTCCCCGGTGCAGACAAATGGCCGCGAGGTCCAGGCTGGATGTTTCGTGGATTGTCGCGAAATAGACCGCGGTCGTGGTGCCGTTGGCGAGCAGGGTGCCGACGAGATCGTCATACACCGGCCGCGCATAGGCCGGATCCGAGTAGCGGCTCTCGAGCGGATACGTGCAATCCAGCAGCCAATCGATCAGCGGCAGATGCAGCGCCCGCCCCGCCTGCGGCCATTGCGGCGCATGGACGTGCAGATCGACCAGGCCCGGCAGCAGGATCTGTCCGGGAGCCAGCGACAGCAGGATCCCCGCCTCCGCCGCCTGCTGCAGCGCCGCCCGGTATTCCGGCGAGCCGGCCGCATACACGGCCTCGATGACGCCGTCCGCGTCCACTACCAGTATCGCGTCGTCATGCAGCGCGCGCGCATCCATAACGCGGCCACGCAGGGCCAGGAGCGGTCGGGTCGCGGCATTCGGCATGTTCGATGCTCCCTCGATGGCGATGGCCGCGCTGGACCCGTGTGCAGGATGCCAGGAGCCGCGACGATGGGCGAGCGATCGGGCCGCCCGCGCCGGT
>CAXTCT010000148.1:0-5430 GCA_964242565.1 uncultured Acetobacteraceae bacterium
CGATGCCGTCCTGGCCAGTGCTGGCGCAATCGGCAGGGCGGCCGCATCGATCCCCGCGATCAACCGGAGCGGCGTCTGGTCCCGGCACGTCCGCACCACCACCCGGTCATGGTCCGGCGCGTCATGGCGGATGATGAGCCAATCGTCCCAGAGCCCCTGCCGCTCGATCTCGGCCAGCAGGCGCGGCCCCGCCTCGACCATCGCCCAGAGCACGCCGTCCTCGGCCAGCGCCCGCAGCAGCGACGGCAGATCCGGCGCCGTGCGGATCGAAAAGCCGCGTTGTTCCGCCTCGCGCCGGTAGGCTTCCGGCAGCCGGCCATCGCGATCGGGCACCGCCAGGATGCGCCGCCGGTTTGCATGGTCAGGCACATGGCGGACGGTGAAATGCGGGCTGTCAGCGAGGACCGTCCCCATGCCGGTGATGATCGCATCGGTGGCGCGACGCAGCCGGTGCGCCAGATGCAGAGCGCCTTTGCCGGTGAAGGTCCTGGCGCCCTTTGGCGGGATCATGCTGCCAGCCGCGTCCAGCGCCTGCTTGACCGTGATCCACGGACGCCCGGCCCGCGCGAACATCGTGAAGGGAGCGATCAGGGCTGCGCAATCCTGCCCGAGCAAACCCTGCGGCTCGAGCCGAAACACGCTAAGTCCCGCCTCGCGCAGCCGTCCTTCGCCACCGCCGGCGACGCGCGGGTTGGGATCGGCGGCTCCGATCCAGACCTCGCTGATCGGGCTGGCCAGGATCGCATCGGTGCAGGGAGCGGTTCGGCCGGTGTGGTTGCACGGCTCCAGCGTGACGACGAGGGTGACGGCGCGGCCAAGCGACCCGCCCTGGCTGCAGAGCCGCAGGGCCAGCGCTTCGGCATGGGCCTCACCGGTCCGATGATGGGCAGCTACCGCGAGGATCTCGCCATCGGCATCGAGGATCGCGCAGCCGACCGGTGGATTGGGCATGGTGGCGCCGACGAAGCGGGACGCTTCGGCAACCGCCGCGCGGAATGCCCGCGCGATCGCCTCGTTGCCGCCGTCCAATTCTTCATGCGTCTCCGTTGGTGGCCGTCGCATCGTCCTGTCCTTGCGGACGCAGCTCAGGGCACAACCGCTCATGCCTCCCCACGCGGTTGCGAGGGCGAAGCCTGGCGGCGCTCTCTTTCATCCGGACTATACCGTCGGCTCCGGAGTCACACCGGATCTGCTTGACCCCGCCAGTCTGGCGGGCGCTCGCGGGCTGATCCGCCGGCATGATGGTCATGCCGGGCGGAAATACCGCCGGTGGGGAATTCCACCCCGCCCCGAGAACGTCATCTGCCGGCCGGAATGGCCAGCTTTCGTTTACTATGGTGTGAAGTCGCCTCTACGCAAGATGTCCAAGCTGAGCAGGCGGCTTTCAGGGGTTGGCGTCCAGCTTCATGCCAAGCTGGTCGAACAGAAACGCCATGTAGTCCGATTGCTGGTCCACCTTCACGCTCAGCGCGCTGCCGATGCCGTGCCCGGCCTTGTCGCTGATCGAGAGCAGGATGGGATGGTCCGATGCGGTCGCCGCCTGCAGACGCGCGATCATCTTTCGCGACTGCGCCGGGTTGACCCGCCCGTCATGCGTCCCGGTCGCCATGAACACGGCGGGATATCTGACCCCGTCCCGGACCTGCTGATAGGGCGAATAGGCCAGCATCGCGCGGAACTGGGCGGGATCGGTCACGCTGCCGAACTCGGTGACGTTGAAGGCGCCGTTCGGGTCGCGTTCGATCCGCATCATGTCGTAGATGCCGACCAGCGAGACCACGGCGCGGAACATCGACGGCGCCTGGGTCAGCGCCGCCCCCATCAGCAATCCGCCGTTGCTGCCACCGAGGATGGCGAGATGGTCCGGCGCGGTGATGTGCTCGGCGACCAGCTCGCGCGCGGCCGCCAGGAAATCGTCGAACACGTTCTGCTTGTGAGTCAGCGCGCCGTCGGTGTGCCAGTCCTCGCCATATTCGCCGCCGCCGCGTATGTTGGCGACCACCCAGACGCCGCCCGCGTCCAGCCAGAGCCGCGTCGCCTCTCCGGCGAACCGCGGCGTCATCGAGACGCCATAGCCGCCATACCCGTATAGCAGGGTCGGCCGCCTGCCGTCGTCGGGGCTGCCGCGTCGCCGGATGATATTGACCGGAACCCGTGTGCCGTCCTTCGAGACGGCAAACACCCGCACCACCTCGGCATCGTCGAAATGCACCGGGCTGGTTTCGGCAAGACGTGTGGCATGGCTGATGCGGCTGGCCTCGTCGTAATCCATCACGTGATAGGGCTGCAGATAGGTCTGCACGCCAACCAGGACATGCCCGGAGCCGGCCGGCACGAGCTCGTCGACCGCGGCGACCGGCGGCAGCGCCATCCGGCCCTTCGGCGTGCCGTCATGGGCGAAGATCGCCACCTGCGAGGGGCCGCCCACCAGCTCGCGCAGATAAAGCGCCTCCCCGGTCACCACGACCGGAATGCCGCCGAACTCGCCGCCGCCCTGGATCGCGCCGTCACCCTGGGGGATCAGCACCCGGGCGTGCGAGAGATCCAGATCGGACAGCTCGAGTGCCAGGATCTTGCCGCGCGGCGCATCCTTCTTGGAGACCAGATACAGCCGGTCGTCGGGGCCGATCGTTCCGGCCACCACCTCGTCGGCGAAATGCGTCACCTGGGTGATGCGGCCGTCGGCGCCGATCACGTAATGCTCGAACTGGCCGCCGTCGCCGTTGGCCACCGAGACCAGGATGGCGTTCGGATTCTGCCGCGCATCGAGGAGGATTTCCGCGATCCTCGGAAAATCGCGGCCGATGACGTAGGCATCCCGCGCCGGGTCGGTGCCCAGCTTGTGGTAATAGACCTGCTGGAAGAAATGCCGCGCCGCTTCGGGTCGCCCGCTGCCCGGATAGCGCGTGTACCAGAAGCCCGAGCTGTCCGCCTTCCAGGCAAGGCTGCCGCCGGCGGTGGGATATTGCGCATCCGGCACCGCCTCCCCGGCCGCGTGGCCGGAGGCCACGTCGAACACATGGACGGTGCCGTCCTCGCTGCCGTTGCGCGACAACGACACCGCGACTTTGCGTCCGTCCGGCGAGGGCACGAACCAGTCGATCGCGGTCTGCCCGGACGGGTCGAGCGCGTTCGGGTCCACCACGATCCGCGCCTGCCGCGGGTCGGCCGAGGGCGGCATCACGGTGATCATCGGCTGCTGGCGCGGCGGCTGCACGGTCAGCGAAAACAGCCGGCCCGCCGCCAGGGTCAGGTCATGGTAGGAGGGCGAGGTCTTCGAGGCGGCCGCCATGATCCGGTCATGCAGCGTGGTCCGGATCGCAAGGTGATCGAGATAGGCGCGCGTGCGGCTGTTCTGAGCCGCCGACCAGGCCTCGACGCGCGCGGAGGCGCCAGTCTCGAGCCAGCGATAGGGATCGGTGACGCGGGTGCCGTGATATTGGTCGGCGACCGGCTGCACGGCGGTCGCCGGAGCGGACCGGTCCATGCCGAAGGCGGGGCTTGGACCGAAGGCTGAGTCCGGACCGAGTGCCGGAACCGATATCCAGAGCACGGCCCAGGCCGCAGCGATGGACCATGCGCGCGATCGGTTTGCCATGCTTCCTGCTTTCGCTGAATCTCGGGGCATCAACCAGACCTGTCGCGATCGCGCAAGTCGAGCAAACGTGACGCCGGTCCTGCGTTAAGTCCAGGTGGCGGCAGAACCCGTCACTCGGAAGGGCGTAACAGCGTCACCCCCAAGCGAGGAGACAGCAATGGGTTCGGACGCGAACGGCAACCCCGTTCATGAGGTTTATCATACCGGTCTGCGCAACCTGCATGCGCTGGAAATGACCGCAATCGAACTGACGCAGCGCCAACTCGAGCGGCTGGAAAATTATCCGGAGATGGCCGAGCGTCTGCGCCAGCACAACATCGAATCCAAGACGCAGGCGGAGCGGCTGTCGGCCATCCTGGAACGGCACGGCACAAGCCCCTCCGCGGCCAAGAACGCGGTGAGCTCCGTCATGGGCAATGTCGCCGCCGCCCTGCATGCACCGGCACCGGACGAGATACTCAAGAACACCTTCGCCAATTTCGCCTTCGAGCATCAGGAGATCGCCTCCTACACCAGCCTGATCGCGATGGCGGAGAAGGTAGGCGACACCGCCTCGATCGCACCGTTGAAACAGTCCCTTGGCGAGGAACAAGCCATGGCGGACTGGATCGAGCGGCGCATCGTTCCCACAACGGAACGTTTTCTGGAACTGACCGCGGCGGGACAGAAGGCAGGTATCTAGCGGCACGCTCCCGGGGTGGCACGCACGGGCGTGCGACCCCGGTTGGATTTTCAGATCAGCGACTTTGCGTGTTTCAGCACCTGGGCGCAGACCTTTTGGGTCATTTGCGCCTTGAGTCCCCCGCCGCCAAGGCTCACATTCTGGCCGCCGCCGGTCTCCAGCACGCCCTGGTTGCCGGACTCGAACTGGCTGCTGCGGGTCGCATTGGCGCCAAGCTTGCCCATCAGCCCGCTCTGGACGGCAGCGGCCCCATCCCCGCCAAGATAGTTGTTGCGCATGCAATAGCCAAGCACGCCGGCGACGTTGCCGCTGCTTGCCGAACCGACCGACGGCATCGCCATCCCACCCAGGCCGCCCATGCCCGAACCGGATGAGTTCCCGATTCCCGCGGCACCCTTCAGACTGTCCATGAGTTGGGCGCGAGCCGGACAGGTGTCCAGGCCGGCTAAAGCCGGGAGGACAAGGAAGCTGGCCGCGGCAATCCAGGTACGCATCGAATTCTTCCCCGCTTCCATGATAAAACCCGGGCCCGCGGCGCCAGTTTCATAGCTGAAGCACAGGATATGATCCCATGCACCAGGTTGCGATGCTTGCTGCCCTCGGCCAACACAAACCTGAGGCCGTCCAGATCGGGGAGCTCCAGCTCCTGCTGGTGCGGGATGGCGACAGGGTGCATGCCTTTGGCGCTCACTGCCCTCATGCGGGAGCAAAGCTGGCCGAGGGCGCGGTGTGCGACGGCCGCATCGTCTGCCCCTGGCACAAGGCGAATTTCCGGCTGCTGGACGGGGCCCTTCTGGAACCGCCCGCGCTGGACCCCCTGGTCCGCTACCCGGTCGCCATCGAGCAGGGCGCGGTGATGGTGTCCCCCGAGCCGATGGCGCCACCTGCCCCGCTTGCGCACCCCTCCGGCGAGACCCGGATCATGCTGATCGTCGGCGCGGGCGCTGCCGGCGTTGCCGCGGCCTGTGCCCTGCGTGAGTTCGGCTTCTCCGGCCGTATCCTGTTGGCCGGTCTCGAAGCGGGCGAGCCCTACGATCGTACCGCCCTGAGCAAGTTCGTGCTGCAGGGAGCCATGCCGCCCGACGAGGTGCCGCCGCTGCGCATGGCGGAATTCTACCGGACCCACCGGATCGAACGCAGGCATGGCGAG
>CAXTCT010000149.1:0-5418 GCA_964242565.1 uncultured Acetobacteraceae bacterium
GACCGGCGTGCTGGTCAACATCGCGCGCGGCTCCATCATCGACGAGCTGGCGCTGGTGGAGGCGCTGGTGACCCGGCGCATCGGCGGCGCCGGCCTCGATGTGTTCGCCGACGAACCCCACGTGCCGGAAGCCTTGTTGAGCTTGCCGCACGTGGCCCTGGCGCCGCATGTCGGCAGCGCCACCGCCGAGACCCGCGAGGCGATGGGCAACCTGATGCTGGCCAACCTGGAAGCCTTCTTCGCCGGACGGGAACCGCCGACCCCGGTGGTGTAGCAGCGCGGCGGGAGGGGTTCCGCCTCAGCCATGCAGCCGGCGGTCGCGTCCGTACAGCAGCAACATGCTGAAGATCACCAGCCCGTAGATGATCTGCCGCCCCGCCTCGGGCATCTGCATCACCGCCAGCATGCTCTGCAGCAGCACGATCAGGATGGTGCCGACGATGGTGCCGCTTTGCCGGCCGGAGCCGCCGAGGATGCTGGTGCCGCCCAGCACCACGGCGGCAATCGCGGGCAGCAGATAGGCGTCGCCGATGCCCTGATAGGCCTTGCCGGCATATCCGGTGAGCAGCAGCCCGGCCAGCGTGCTGGCACAGCCGGCGAGCATGAAGCAGCACACCACCGTCAGCCGCACCGGCATCCCGGACAGGAAGGCGGCCCGCTCGCGGTTGCCGATCGCATAGACGGCGCGGCCGAACGGGGTCGCGCGCAGCAGCACGGTCATCAGCAACGCGACCAACGCCCAGATCAGGACCGCGTTCGGTATGCCCGGCAGCAGCCGGCCTCCTGCCATCCAGACCGCGACCGGAGGGGCCGAACTGGAGGGCGCCGAGCCGCCGGTATAGAGCACCATCAGCCCCTGGAGCACGGCATTGACCCCGAGCGTGAAGATCATCGACGGCACCCGCAGATACGCCACCCCCAACCCGTTCACCAGGCCGATGAAGGCGCCCACCGCCAGCGCGATCGGGATTGCGGCGATGCCGCCCAGCGACGAGCCGGCGAGCCCGGTGGCGAGCATGGCGCCGGTCGCCAGCGTCCACGGCACCGACAGGTCGATATGCCCGAGCAGGATCACCAGCATGGCTCCGGAGGCGACCACGCCGAGGAAGGAGGCCACCATGAGCTGCTGGACGAGATAATGCGGCGACAGGAAGCTCGAATTATACAGCGACCCGGCAAGCAGGATGACCACGATGAAGCCGCTCGCGATCAGCAGCGGCAGGTTGGCGGCGGGGGGCCTGAGGCGGCGGCGCAGCCCCGCCGGCGCACCGATGGGCTGGCTCATCGATAGGTCTCCAGCCGGTTGCGCACGCGCAGCAGCGGCAGCGCGCCCAGGCTTACCGCCGCGAGCAGGATCAGCCCCTGGAACAAGGGCTGCCAGAGCGGCGAGGCGTCGAGCACGAACAGCAGGTCGCCGATGGTGCGCAGGATGAAGGCGCCGATGATCGAACCGACCAGCCCGCCGACGCCGCCGAACAGGGAGGTGCCGCCGATCACCACCGCCGCGATGGCGTTGAGCGTGAAGTCGCCGGCCTGGATCGCGCTGGCCTGGGCGGACTCCGCGATCAGCGTCAGCAGCAGTCCGGCCATGGCCGCGAAGACGCCGCTGAGCATGTAGGCGGCGGCCTTGGAGCGGCCGACCTTGACCCCGGACATGTACGCCGACGCTTCGGCGGAGCCGACGGCATAGATCCCGCGCCCGGTGATGGAGCGCTGGAACGGCAGCCAGAAGCCGAGCAGCAGGACGGCGAGAAGCAGGATCGAGACCGGGATGCCGGCGATGTCTCCGGTCAGGGCGCTGGCGAAATCGTCGTCGATGTCGCCGCCCGGATTGGGACGCAGCAGCAGCGCCATCCCGTAGAAGATCGTGCTGGTGGCCAGGGTGGCGATGATCGGCTGCAGTCGCCCGACCACCACGGCGAGCGCATTGATGCCGCCGGCGACGAGCCCGCAGGCGATCACGGCGAGCACGCCGAGACCCAGATGCGCCGGCGATCCGGACAGCATGGTCGAGGCGAGGCAGTTGGCGAGCACGACGACGGCGCCGACCGACAGATCGATCCCCGCGGTCAGCACGACGAAGGTCTGCGCCATCGCGATCAGCGCCAGCAGCACGCCCTTGTTGGCCGCCGTGACCAGCACGCCGACCTGCACCCCACGCGGCTGCAGCACCAGATAGAGCGCGAACATGGCGGCGAAGATCACTCCCGCCAGCAGCGGCACCGCGTTGTGCCGCAGGATGCGCGACGCGTTGGGGTTCATGACAGGGCCTCGGGTTGTGGCGCCCCGGCGCGCCCGGCGATGTTCAGGGCGCCGGCGATGATCGCCTCCTCGCTGATGGCATCGCCGGAAAGCGCGCGCACGATGCGGCCATCGTAGAAGATCATGACCCTGTCGCACAGGCCGATGAGCTCGTCATAGTCGGTGGTGTAGAGCAGGATCGTGGTGCCGCCGGCGGCGAGCTCGCGCAGCAGCCGGTAGATCTCGTGCTTGGTGCCGACGTCGATGCCGCGGGTCGGGTCGTTGAGCAGCAGGATGCGGGGTGCCGCCATGAGCCATTTGCCGATCGCGACCTTCTGCTGGTTGCCGCCGGAGAGGGTGCCGACCGGTAGGTCGAGCACGGCCTTGATGCGCATGCGCTCGACCATGTCGCGCACGGCGCTGCGCTCGCGCCCGCCATCGATGAAGGGGCCGCGGCAGACCTGTGGCAGGGTGGCCGCGGTGAGGTTGTCGGCGACCGACATCGCCAGCATCAGCCCCTCGGTCTTGCGGTCCTCCGGGATCAGCGCGAGATGGAGCGGCGCCGCCTTCGCAGCGGCGGGGCTTCCCGGGCGCACCGGCTTGCCGTCGATGCGGATTTCGCCGCCGACGCCGGACAGGCAGCCGAACAGGGCGAGCAGGAATTCGCGCTGGCCCTGTCCGTCGAGGCCGCCGAGCCCGAGTATCTCGCCCGGCATGACCGACATCGAGATGCCGCGCAGCCGGTTTTCCCAGCGCAGATCGAGGGTTTCGACGATCGGACGGGTGCCGCCGGACGGCGGCGGCGGACGCTGCGGGAACACCTGCGACAGCTCGCGGCCGATCATCATGCGCACGATCTCGTCCTCGGTGCGGTCGGTGCGCGCGAAGGTCTGGACATGTCGGCCATTGGCATAGACCGAGCAGGTGTCGGCGAGTTCGCGTATCTCGTGCATCCGGTGCGAGATATAGAGGATGCACATCCCCCCGTCGCGCAGCCGGTGCAGCAACGCCACGACGCGGACGACATCCTCGGCCGTGAGCGCCGAGGTGGCCTCGTCGAGGATCAGCAGGCGGGGGTTGCGGCCAAGCGCCTTGGCGATCTCGACCATCTGCCGGCGCGACAGCGGCAGGTCGCGCACGCGGGCGCGCGGGTCGATCCCCTCGCAGCCGACGAGGGCCAGCAGACGCGCCGCCTGCCGGTCCTGTTCGCGCCGGTCGATCAGGCCGAACCGCCGCGGCGGCGCGGTGATGCCGATATTGTCGGCGACACTCAGGTCCGGCATCAGCGACAATTCCTGGAACACGCAGACGATGCCGCGTGCCTGCGCGTCCGTGGGTCCGTGGAAGGCCACCTTCATCCCGTCGAGCTTCATCTCTCCTTCGGTCGGTGCCACCACGCCCGAGATGATCTTGATCAGCGTGCTCTTGCCGGCGCCGTTCTCGCCCATCACGGCATGGATGGAACCGGCACGACAGCTCAGTTCGCCGTCGGCCAGCGCGAGCACGGGGCCATAGCGCTTGACGATCCCCCGCAGCGCGAGGAGCGGCGGCTCCGGCGGCGAGACCGGCTTCACTGTGAGGCGGCCTGGCCCGTGATCTGCTGCGCGGTCAGGTTGATGGAGCAGATCGGAAAGTCGCTGGCGGCAAAGAAGGTGTCGCTCAGCTCGGGGAAATAGGTCTTGCCTGCCTGCAGGGTCTTGTAGTTGGCGACCGGGATCGGCACCCGGATCTCCTGCGGCACCGGCTGGCCCTGCAGGACGGCGATCGCGGCCTTGAGGGCCACCGCCGACAAGGCCGGAGACTGGCCCGCCGAGTCGCCGAGCAGCCCGTCCTTGGCGTGGGCGACGATCAACTTGCGAAACCCGTTCTCGCCCTCGCCGGCGATTGGCATCAATTTATGGGCATCGAGCAGCGCGCGCGTGACACCCGTGCTGCCGCCCTGGGTGTAGACCCCGTCGAAGCTGCCATTCACCGCCAGCGCATCCGCGACCGCCTTCTGTCCGGTGCCGTCGTCCCAGTTGCCGACCACCTCGGTGATCTTGATGCCGGGATCGGCGGCCATCGCCGTCCGGAAGCCGTCATGCCGGTCACGGTCGACGCTGTTGCCGGGCACGCCGCGCACTTCCAGCACATGGGTCTTCTGCTTCATGGTCTGGTTCAGCCATTCGCCCATCATGTGGCCCATCTCGGACTGGTCCTGGTTGATCTGGACCAGGCCGCCTTCCTTGCCGGTCTTGTCGAGCGTGTTGTCGAAGCTGACCACGACGACACCGGCCTGCCTGGCGCGGCGCAGGACCGGCTTGAATGCGGTCGGGCTGTTGGCGTCGATCAGGATCGCGTCGTAGCCGGCGCTGATGAAGTTATCCATCGCCGCGATCTGCGCGGAAACGTCGGTGCCGACGCTGACGATGCGCAGTTCCTTGATCTGCGACGCCACCTCGGGCAGGGCGGCATAGGCCTTGAGCGTCTGGATCATCTGCACGCGCCAGGCATTGCCGATGAAGCCGTTGGCGAAGGCGATGCGGTAAGGGGCGGGCTTGGCGGAGAGCTTGACCACCGTATCGGAATCGGCCGCGGGCCGGAAGCAGGCGGGAAGATAGGTGTCCGCCGCGGAGGCTGCCGGTGCGCAGGCCGCCAGCGCGAAAGCCGCGGGAGCCGCGGCGGCCGTGCCGAGCAGGGCCAGGCGCCGGATGTGGCTGCCGATGGATCGAATTCTCATATGCCGTTCCCCCGAGATCCGGACGTGTCGCCGGATTACCCATACATCCAGATATGGCCTGGATTTTCGGCGAAGATCAACGGCTAGGAGGGGCTCGGAAGCGCTGCGGGATCACGCGCGAGCGACGAGGTGACATCCGCGGGCTTGAGCGTGCCGTCGAAGCCACGATGCAGCAGCGTCACCCATCGCCGCATCCAGGCCTGCAGGCGCCGGTTTGGGCCAGCCTGGGCGGCGAAAGCCGACGCCGTGGCCGGTTCCGCAAGCAGAATTCTCACGATCAGGCTGCCGCTGTCGCTGGCCCGCGTATAGAAGGCGCTCGCCATGCGGGCAGGCAGGATCACGCCGAGGCCGTCGAGCTCGTCGAGCGACTTCTTCAGCAGCAGCTCGCGGCTGTCGGACCCGCGCAGCTGCGCCATCATCAGTCCGCCGGTGCCCCAGCAATCCTCGCCGGCGAGCCG
>CAXTCT010000150.1:0-5403 GCA_964242565.1 uncultured Acetobacteraceae bacterium
CTCGACCCCGAACGGGGTGGAACTGGCCAGCCTGCTCGGGTTGAGCCTGCTCGGTGGCACGCCCGTCCCGGTGTTCGGCCTGTCCGATCCCGACGATGCCCATGCCGCCCTGCTCGATGGCCGGGTGGACGCCATCATGCTGACCGGGTGCAATGTTCCCGCGCGCGCCGCGGCCCTGTCGGGTCCGAAGCTGCGCCCGATCTTCTCGCTGGGTCAGGCTAAAGATGCCGCCCTGCGCGACCCCGCCCTGGCCGATGTGCCAACGCTGCCGGAACTCCATGCCTCGATTTTCGGCCGCAGGCCGGCCGGCCCCCTGTTCGATGCCTGGACGGCCGTCGCGGCGGCGGGCCGCCTCGACGTCGCTCTGGTGCTTCAGCCGCTGACCCCGGCTGCCCTGGTCGCACAATGGCGGCGCGCCTGCATGGTGGCGATCGCCGATCCCTCCATGGCCGGCGCGGCCCGCACGGCGCAACTGAACCCGCTATCGGCCCCCGATTGCGTCGCCGCCTTGTCCGCCGTCATGGCCGACGAGAACACGCTGCTGACGTTGCGCCGCTGGATCGCCAGCCACGCCGACTGGCGCCGCGCCTGACCGGGCCGCCGCTAGACGAGGACGCCAGCATCCATGGCCGCGAGAAACGCCGATGCCTTTTGCCGCATCCCCGACACCCGTTGCGGGTCCATCCGCGACAGCGTGCGCACCGGCATGGCCATCCGCGGGTTGCCGCCAAGACGCTCCTGATGCCGGGCGATGAAGTCCCAGTAGAGATAATTGAACGGGCACGCGTTTTCGCCGAGTGCCGTCCGCACGTCGTACTGGCAGCCGGAACAATAATCGCTCATCCGGTTGATATAGGCGCCCGATGCCGCATAGGGCTTGGAGGCCATGACACCGCCATCGGCGAACAGCGCCATGCCGCGCACGTTCGGCATTTCCACCCATTGATAGGCGTCCGCGTAGACAACCAGGTACCATTCGTCCACCCCGTCGGGATCGAGCCCGGCGAGCAGGGCGAAGTTGCCGGTGATCATCAGGCGCTGGATGTGATGGGCGTAGGCGCGGGCGCGGGTGTCGTCGACCACGTGTGACATGCAGTTCATCCGCGTCTCGCCGGACCAGTAGAACCAGGGCAGCTTCCGCGTCGCCGCCAGCGCGTTCAGCTTGCCGTATTGCGGCATGTGCAGCCAGTAGATGCCGCGCACATATTCCCGCCATCCCAGTATCTGCCGGATGAAGCCCTCGACGGCGTTGAGCGGTGCCACACCTTCGCGCCAGGCGGCTTCGGCGGCGCGGCAGGCGGTCAGCGGGTCGAGCAGGCCGCAATTGAGCGATGTCGAGATCAGGGCGTGGAACAGCACCGGATCGGAACTGCGCATGAAATCCTGCCAGTCGCCGAACCACGCCAGCCGCTCGGTGACGAAATGATCCAGCGCCAGCACGGCCTGCTCCGTCGTCACCGGCAGGTCGAAATGATCGAGCTCGCCGAAATGGGCGGCGAACTCGCGGCCCACCAGCATGATCACCTCCTGTGTCACCGGGTCCGGCGGAAAGGACGGCACGGCGGGCGCACGCACCGTGCCCGGCATCCGTTTGCGGTTCTCGGCGTCGAAATTCCAGCGTCCGCCGGCAGGCAGGTCCTGGTCCATCAGCATGCCGTGGCGACGGCGCATCTCGCGGTAGAAGAACTCCATGCGCAATTCGCGCCTGCCTTCGGCCCCCCGGCTGCCTTGCGCCCCCCGACCGCCTTCAGCCCAGTGGCGAAACTGCCGGTGCGAACACAGGAACCTCGTATCGTCGGCGATCTCGGTATGGATGCCGCTTTCCTGCTGCCAGCCAGACATGTCGGCAAGCAGGCGCCACTCGCCGGCCTCGGTGGCGATGATCCGGTCAGGCTGGAAGCGTGCCGCCGCGCGCAGCATCTCGCCGCGTATCGAATGCGTGTTGAGCGGGTCGTCGAGGCTCACATATTCGACCCGCACACCGCGATCGCGCAGCCGTGCCGCGAAATGCCGCATGGCCGACAGCACTAGGACGATCTTCTTCTTGTGGTGGCGGACATAGGTGCATTCGTCGCGCACTTCGGCCATCAGCACGATGTCGTTCGCGCGGTCGAGCCCGTCGAGGGCGGAGACGCCGTCGCTGAGCTGGTCGCCGAGCAGGATGCGTAGCGTTCTCATGCAATGACCCTACCGCCTGTCGGCCTTCCTGCGCCGGAGCAATACCCGGACCGCACCCTGGTTGCCGGGATGGGGGTGTACCGCGCCGAGCACCAGATGCCGCAGATCCTGGCGGCTCAGCCAGAATGGCAGCTCGCGGCGCAGCACCCCGCCTTCCTGTCCCGAACCGACGCCGGTGATGATCTCCACGCAGCGCAGCTGCTCGGCCTGCGCCCGAAGCAGGAAGCCGTGCAAGGCCGCAAAGGCCGTCTGCGCCGTGCGTCCATGCAGGTCCAGCGTACGCTGCGCGCGCAGCCGGCCGTTTGAAAGCATGCGCCAGCTGGTGTCGTCGAGCCCCGGCTGACGGCTGCCGATCTCGACCAGCCGCGACGCCATGGCCGGATGGGGCATCGTCCGCGGCGGCGGCATCGACCGCGGAGACGGCATCGACCGCGGGGGCGCTTCAGGCGGCTTTGCGGCAGGCGGTTCCGGCTTGGACGGCGGCTGGCGGCCCTTGAGCGGCTGGATCTGCCGGGAGACCGCCTCCCATAGCAGGCGCTCAGGGTCGCTGAGGCGACGGGGCATGGCGATGTTCCTCCCCCTGACCTGATGCCAGCCAGGCTCTGTTTGAGCCGGATGTCACGCCGAAGGGCGAGCCTGATAGCAGCCCTCCAGAAGCGTGTCGGCGAGTTGCCGGGCCCAGATACGGTCCATCGTCTGGCCAAAGAGCAAGCGCAAATAGACCGCACCGATTGCCCCGTCGAGTACGCGGGGCACGTCGAGGTCGGCTCGGAACTGCCCCCGTTCCATGCCCGCCTGCAAGAGGGCGGCGCTGTGGCGCCGCAACGGCGTCGAGAATTTCTCGAGGAACATCCGTTGTGTCTGTGGGTCGCTCTGGGCCTGCGCGACGACGGAGGCGGCGATGCGGCCATCCGGCCCGCTCAACGTTCTTGCCAGGGAGGCCAGGAACTCTCGAAAATCGTCGGCAGCCGATTCCGTCTGGGCGAAGCTCAGCCGCGGCTGAAAAGCCTCCAGGAAACTCTCGTTTACCAGCAGGCTCTTGTCGGGCCACCAGCGATAGATCGTCGTCCGGCCAACGCCGGCGCGGCTCGCCACCGCTTCGATGGAAAAACTCTTCAGCCCGTTCTCGACGAGGATCGCATAGGCGGCATCCAGAATGGCCCGGTGCGCCACTTCGCTTCTGGGGCGGCCAGCGACGCGGGGCAGGCAAGTCTTGCTGACGGAAGACGCGGTTTCCTGGATCATGGCCGAATTGTCGCCCGAAGCCCCACGGGTGACAATCCTGCAGTACGAGCGGTTCCTGGTGCCGAAACGAGGTCGGCCCTGGTCGGTTCGGGCTCACACCGGCAGGCAGTTGACAATTACGATACATGAAGTATCGTTTTTGTGTCCGAGGCCGGGAGGATCCCGGGATGATCCTCTGCGGGCCTGACGGAAGCAGGGTCTTCGCGTAGCGCTGGAGTTCAGGATGCCGAAAGTCGAGATCGCCGGCGGGCCAGACATCAACATCGTGCGCACCGGGCCGCGCGGCGGCGTGCCGATCATGTTCCTGCACGCCCTCGGGCTCGACCTGACCTGGTGGGACCACCAGATCGCGGAATTCGGCCGCGACCACGACGTCGTCGCCTGCGACCTGCCGGGCCACGGCCTGTCGGGCCATCTGGACGCGCCGCCGAAATTCGACGCGATGGCCCGAGCCGTCGCGGGCGTGCTGGCGCATCTCGATGCCGGGCCGGTGCATCTCGTCGGGATCTCGCTCGGCGGCATGATCGCGCAGACGCTGGCGGTCGCGCACCCCGCGTCGATCCGGTCGCTCAGCCTCGTTGCGACGTCGTGTGTTTTTCCCGACACCACCAGGCAGGCCATCCGCGAGCGCGCCCGCGTGGCGCGTGCCGGTGGAATGGCTGGCATCGCTCCATTGTCCTCGGAACGCTGGTTCCCGGCGGCTTTCCGCGAGCGGCGGCCGGACGTGCTGGACCGCACAACCAAGACCATGTTGACGCAGGACGCGGAGTACCACGCGTCACTCTGGGAGATGGTCGCCGCTCTCGACGTGGAGCCGCATCTGTCGGCCTTGACGTGTCCCACGATGGTCGTGGCCGGAGGCGAGGACGTGAGTGCTCCCGCCGCGGCAGGTCAGCTGATCGTCAACCGGATCGCCGGGGCAAGGCTGAACGTGATGCCGGGTTGCGGGCATTTTCCGCCACTGGAGGCGCCGCGGGAGTTCAACGCGCTCCTGCGGGAGTTTCTGCTTGCAGCCACCTGATACGGCGCGAGCCATTCGTCGTCTGCGGCCTGATTACCGCGTGGAACTGGCCGCTGATGCTGATTACCTCGAAGGTTGCGCCGGCCCTGGCTGCCGGCTGCACGATAGTGTTGAAGCCGAGCGAACCGGCACCGTTGACCGCCATCATCCTTGCCGAGATCCCCGACACCGCCGGGGTCCCGCCCGGGGTTTTCAATCTGGTCAATGGGGATGGAGCGGGCGTTGGCGAGGCCATCTCGAAGCATCCGGATATCGATCTCGTGTCCTTCACCGGCTCCAAGCGGGCCGGCGTCGCGATCGCCAAGTCGGCTGCCGACACCGTCAAAGCTGCATCGCGCCCACGCGCCTGCTCGTCCAGGAGGGGCTCGTGGCGGACGCGGTCCAGGCTGCGAGGTCCAAGGCGGATTCCATGACCGTCGGCGACCCGCCGGCGGCCGGCACCCGGCTCGGTTCGAGTGCGAATGCCGCGCAATATCGCCGGGTCCAGGAACTGATCCAGGCCGGTATCGACGAGGAAGCCACATTGGTGTGCGGCGGATTAGGCATGCCGGACGGGCTCGATCGCGGCTTCTATACCCGGCCCACGATCTTCCGACGAGGCCGACGCCATAAGAATCGCCAACGGCGCGCCGCTCCGGCGCGGATCGAACCCGCCGCGCATGTATCGGCACCCGTGAAGCTGGACTGGACCGACCCGTCTTCGCGCCCTAGGAACGCAGGGTGCGCGCTTCCCCCGGTCGATATTTCGCATTGCTGTCGATCCTGGGGGTGCTCGCCCTGCTCTGGCCACGGGCCATTTCGACGCCGCTCGCCAGCTACGACCAGCCTTTCTATCTCGGCATCGCCTATGACATCGGCCATCATGCCCGCTTCACCGACGGCTTCGCCTACGCCGGCGGCGGTCCGGCCACGATCCGCCCGCCTGGAATGCGCTTCACGCCGCTTTACCCCGCCTTCCT
>CAXTCT010000151.1:0-5330 GCA_964242565.1 uncultured Acetobacteraceae bacterium
GCAATGGCGGGATCGAGGCGAGCAGGGCGCGGGTATAGGGATGGCCGGGAGCGGTGAAGATCGCGTCGGTCGGGCCGCGTTCGGCAATGTTGCCGGAATACAGCACGAGCGTGCGGTCGCAGGTTTCCGCCACCACGCCCATGTCGTGGGTGATGAGCAGCACCGACGAGCCGAAGTCGCGCTTGAGGCTGCGCAGCAGCTCGAGGATCTGCGCCTGCACCGTCACGTCCAGCGCGGTGGTGGGTTCGTCGGCGATCAGCAGGGAGGGGTTGCAGGACAGCGCCATCGCGATCATGGCGCGCTGGCGCAGGCCGCCGGAAAGCTGGTGCGGATAGCGGCCGGCGGCGTGTTCGGGATCCGGCACCCCCATCTCGCCGAGCAGTTGCACCGTGCGTGCGCGCGCGCCGCCGCGGCTGAGCGGCATGTGGGCACGGATCTGCTCGTCGATCTGCCAGCCGATGGTGTGGACCGGGGTGAGTGCGGTCATCGGGTCCTGGAAGATCATGGCGATTTCGCGTCCGCGCAGGCGGTTGAGTTCGCGCGGCCTGAGGCCGATCAGCTCGCGTCCCTTGTAGCGCACCGAGCCGGTGATGCTGGCACCCCGGCTGTCGATCAGGCCCATGATCGCGAGCGCCGTCATGCTCTTGCCGGAGCCGGATTCGCCGACGATGCCGAGGATCTCGCGAGCACCGATCGAGAAGGACAGGTTTTCGACGATGCGCACGAGCTTCCCGCGCGAAGCGGGCAGGGCAATGGTGAGGCCGGTTATTTCCAGGAGGTCAGCGGGCATCGCGCACCCGCGGGTCGAGGAACAGATACAGGATATCGACCAGGGCGTTGGCGAGCACGACGAAGAATGCCGAATACATCACCGTGGCCATGATCAGCGGCAGGTCGAGATTGGACAGCGCCTGGTAGGTCAGCCGGCCGACGCCCTGCAGGCCGAACACCACCTCGGTGAGCAGCGCACCGCCGCCCACCAGCTGGGCGAAATCCAGCCCGAACAGGGAGACGAAGGTGATCATCGAGGTGCGCAGGCCGTGCCGGAACAGCACGCGGCCGGGGGACAGGCCCTTGGCTTGCGCGGTGCGCATGAAATCCTCGCTGTAGGCGGCGACGAGATCGGCGCGCAGCACCCGTCCGTAGATGCCGATGAACAAGATCGCCAGCGTCACCCACGGGATCACCAGCGCCTTGAACCAGCCGACCGGGTCCTGCGTCAGCGGCACGTAGCCGAGGCCCGGCACCCAGGAGAACAGCCAGCTATCGTGCAGCCGGCTCTGGGTGATCAGGTTGATGACCTCGCCGAGCCAGAATACCGGCATCGAGATCCCGATCAGGCCGAGGATCATCAGGCCGCGATCGAGCCACGAGCCGCGCGTGGCGGCCGCCAGCGTGCCCATGCCGACCGACGCCAGCACCCAGACGATGGCCGCCCCCAGCACCAGCGAAAGGGTGACGGGGGCCGCGTGGATGATTTCCGGCACCACCCGCTCGCCATGATCGACGAAGGAGGTGAGGTCGCGGGTGATGAAGAGCTTGGTCATCATGCGCTCGTACTGGACCGGCAGCGGACGATCGAAACCATATTCGTGCCTGACCAGGTTGAGCGTGTCGGCACTGGCGTTGCGTCCGGCGATGCGCGCGGTCGGGTCCGAGCCGGGTGTGGCGAAGAATACCCCGAACACCAGCACGCTGATGCCGAACAGCACGAAGACGGTCTGGCCGAGCCGCTGTGCGAAGGCGATGAGCATCACTCGCGCCTGCGGCTGGCGTCGCGCACGTCGAGCGCGTCGCGCAATCCGTCGCCGAGCAGATTGAGCGCCAGCACGGTCAGCACGATGGCGAGGCCCGGCGCGAGGGCGACCATGGGGCGGGTGTAGATCAGGCCTTCGCCGTCCTGGATGATCGTGCCCCAGCTCGCGGCCGGCGCCTGGACGCCGATCGAAAGAAAGGAGAGTGCGGACTCCGCCAGCATCGCCAGGGCCATCAGCAGGGGAGCCAGCACGATCAAGGTGCCGCTGACGTTGGGCAGGATGTCGCGCAGCAGGATGCGCGGGCGCGAGACGCCGAGGCCACGGGCGGCGAGCACGAACTCGCTGTGGCGCAGGGACAGCACACGGCCGCGTATCGGGCGCGCGGCATAGGGCACGTAGACCAGGGCGATGATGCCGATGGGCAGCAGGAGATTGTCGGAGCCGATGGTGAAGGGGCCGAGATGCAGGCCCTGGCTGATGGTGACGATCGAGAGCGAGATCGCGAACAGATAGACCGGGATCGCCCACATGATGTCCATCAGGCGCGACAGCACGGCGTCGACGATGCCGCCGAAAAATCCCGAGACGATGCCGACGGCCCCGGCCATGACGATGCAGAGCAGCGTGGCGGCGGCGCTGATCAGCAGCGAGTTGCGGCCGCCATAGAGGATGCGCGCCATCACGTCGCGGCCCTGGCCGTCCGAGCCGAGCAGGTAGGCGGACGGGTGCCAGGTCGGGCCGAGCGGGGTGAGGCCGAGATGCAGGGCATTGTCGTTGGGCTGCATCACCGCGAGTTCCCGGCCGTGCAGCGTCACCGTGGCGGCGACGTCGGAGGTGAAGGGGTCGGTATGGGCGACATTCTGCGCATAGAGCGGGGCCGCCAGGCAGGCCAGGATGATCAGCGCCAGGATGGCCAGCGCCACCATCGAGTTGCGGTCGTGCGCCAGCGTGCGGGCGGCGGTGATCCAGGGGCCGTTACGGCGAGCGCGCGCGCTCATTGCACCCAGACCTGGGAGAATAGCAGGTGGTAGAGGGTGGTGTAGGTGTAGTGGCCCAGCCGCTTCGAGACGAAATCGACGTATTTCATCTGGATCAGGGGAGCCGCGGCGCTGGTCTGCATGATCTGGCTGCTGACCTGCGACCATAGGGCGCTGCCCGCCTTCGGATCGGTAGCGGAAACGCGCAGCGCCTTGTCGATGGTGCCCTGGATCGTCCTGTCGCATAGACCGGACATGTTGATCGACGAGTCCGAGCCCGGATGGAAATTCTCGCAGCCGAACAGGTCATCGAGGAAGTTCGAGGGCGCGGGATAGTCGGCATACCAGTCCGTCAGGCTGATCTGCACCTTGTTGTTGGTGTTCTCGATATAGTTCAGCGAGACGGCGAAGGTCACGAACTTGACGTCGACGTCGTAGCCGATCTGGCGCAGCGTGTTCTGCAGATAGATCCCCATCGACATGTCGACCGCGCGGTTGGGCACGATCAGCGTGACCTTGGCGCCCTTGGTGCCGCTCTGCTCGACCAGCGCGCGCGCGTGTGCGAGATCGGGTTTTTGCCAGGCGGGCGCGGGGTGGTCGATATCCGCGCCCCTGGTGAAGAAGCAGTTGCCGCTGCGTCCCGGAATACCCGCGGGTACCATCTCGCAGAGCGGATCGGCAACCGCATTGCCCCCGTAGAAGATCGCCATGGCTTGCCGATTGACCGCATAATTGACCGCCTGGCGCGCGAGCAGCTTGTCGAAGGGCGGCAGGTTCACGTTCATCGGCATGTAGAAGATCGCGAACAGCGGATGGATATGGACCTGGTCCGGGTAGCGGTCGCCGAGTTCGCCGAGACGGTCGAGCGGCTTGTTGTCGTTCATCCAGTCGTACTGCCCGTTTTCGACGGCCGTGGTCTGGGCCTCGTCCGACAGGCCGAAATCATACTGGATGCGATCGACGTAGCCGTCCGGCTGGGCAAGCGGGTTCCAGACCCGGAAATACGGGTTCCGCTCGAGGATCATGCCGTGATTGGAATCATAGGAGGTGATGCGGTAGGGGCCGGTGGCCGCAGGCGGGATGTTGCCGAGATCATGCGTGGGCGTGTCCGCGGGCAAGATGGTGGCGTGCGCCATCGCCAGCTTGTCGAAGAACTCGCCGTCCGGCTGGGTGAGGTGGAAGGTGACCGTGCCGGCGGCCTCGTCGGTCTCGACGCCGCCCGCCAGACTGCAGTGGGCCGGGTCCTTGAGGCAGCGGTCGGCGCCGACGATGCCGCCGTAGAAACTGCCCGCCGTCGGACTGCCGACCTTGAAGATGCGTTGCATGGAGGCCAGCACATCCGCCGGCGTCACCGGCTTGCCCGTCGAGAAACGCACGCTGGGATACAGATGGAAGATATAGGTGCGGCCGCCATCCCGCGGCGCCGGCAGCGCGTCGGCGAGGTCGGGCACGATGATGGTGCTTGCCTGGCCGTCGAGCTTGGCAAAGCCGGTCAGGCCGTCATTGGTGATGGTGAAGATCTGCCAGCCTTCGCTGAGGTAGTTGATCTGCGGGTCGAGCGTGCCGCCGGACGCATCGGCCGTGAGGCGCAACGTGCCGCCGCGATGGGCCGGCTGGTAGGGTGGGGCCACGAGGCCGGGAGGCTGGGCGTGGGCGGCGGCGAACAGGCACAGGCTCAAGCCCAGCCCCAGAAACGGGGCGGCGAACGGCAGGAGAAACCGGCGCACCGCCCTAGCCGTCCAGCTTTTCGAGCCGGGCGGCGATATCCGCGGGATCGGCGGCGCCGTCGATGACGCTGTTGAAGCGGCCCTGCTTGTCCATGACGTACAGGATGGAGCTGTGGTCCATGGTGTAGTCGCCGTTCTTTCCGGGATGGCGGGCGGCATAGACCCGGTACTCGCGGGTCACGCGGTCGATCTGGGCCTGGGTGCCGGTCAGGCCGATGATCTGCCGGTCGAACAAGGCCACGTAATGGCCCATCACGTCGGGGGTGTCGCGCGCGGGATCGACGGTGATGAAGATCGGGGCGATCCGGCTTCGGTCCGAATGGAGGCGGTCGAGGGCGTTGGCGACGCTGTTCAGCGCCATCGGGCAGGCATCCGGGCATCGCGTATAGCCGAAATAGACCAGCATCCATCTGCCGCGGAAATCGGCATCGGTGACGATCCGGCCATCGGACCCGACCAGGGCGAAGGGGCCGCCGATAGCCACCATGCCCGGAGCTTCGCCGGCCGGAGCGAACCAGGACCAGGGGCGGGAGGCCAGGGTGCCGACGACGATGGCGAGGATGACCGCAGGCGCGGCCAGTCGTGCCAGCCTGCGGTTCAATGCGCTTCCGCCCAGCTTCTGCCCTGGCCGGTTTCGACCACCAGCGGCACCGAGAGCCTGGCCGCGTTTTCCATCACGTCCTTGACCAGGGCCCGCAGGGTTTCGGCTTCGGCTTCCGGTGCCTCGAACAGCAACTCGTCATGCACCTGGAGCAGCATGCGCGATTCAAGCCCGGCCCGGGACAGGGCGGCCGGGATGCGCGTCATCGCGCGCTTGATGATGTCCGCCGCCCCGCCCTGCAGCGGCGCGTTGCTGGCCTGGCGGTCGG
>CAXTCT010000152.1:0-5268 GCA_964242565.1 uncultured Acetobacteraceae bacterium
CAGGAGGCCGCCCGCACCGAGCAGCATCTGGCCGTGGTGCTGCTGCGCGAGCCGCCCACGGAGAATCCGGGCCTGGGCGACTTCCACGCGATCGGCACCGAGGCGCGGCTGCTGCGCTACGTGACCGCCCGCGACGGCTCTCATAATGCCATCATCCAGGGCATCGGACGGGTGCGCCTCGAAGCCGTCGCCAGCGCCGCATCCTATCCGGTGGCGGTTGTCAGCCGCATCGCCGAGCCGCTCGGTCGGGATCCCGCCATCGACGCCCGAATCCACCAGCTCCGCGAGCGTGCGGCCGAGGTGCTGCGCCTCGTCGAGCAGGCCCCGCCGGAACTGGCCGCCACCATCCGTTCGATCGAGCAGGCGGGGGCATTGGCCGATTTCGTGACCGGCCTGCTCGACCTCACTCCGTTCGAGAAGCAGGAGATCCTCGAGACCACCGCCCTTCTGCCGCGTCTCGACCGCGTCATCTCCCGTCTGGCCTACCGGCTCGAGGTGCTGCGCCTGTCGCACGACATCGGGCAGCAGACCCGCGCCGCGATGGAGGGGCGCCAGCGCGAGTTCCTGCTCCGCGAGCAGCTCAAGGCGATCCAGAAGGAGCTCGGCGAGAATGACGATGCCTCGCCGGAACTCGACGACCTCAGGCGCAAGCTCGATCAGGCCGGCATGCCCGACGACGTCGCCCTCCAGGCCAGGCGGGAGATGCGCCGGCTGGAGCGGATGCCGGAGGGTGCCGCCGAAGCCGGCATGGTGCGCTCCTATCTGGAGTGGTTGAGCGAGCTGCCCTGGCGCATCAGGGACGAGACGCCGATCGATATCGCCGAGGCGCGGCGCGTGCTCGACGCGGATCATTTCGGGCTGGAGAAGATCAAGCGCCGTATCCTGGAGTTCCTCGCCGTGCGCAAGCTGAACCCGGAGGGACGCGGCCCGATCCTGTGCTTCGTCGGGCCGCCGGGCGTCGGCAAGACCTCGCTCGGCCAGTCCATCGCGCGTGCGACCGGGCGGAAATTCATCCGCGTCAGCCTCGGCGGCGTGCATGACGAAGCCGAGATCCGCGGCCATCGCCGGACCTATGTCGGCGCCATGCCGGGGAACATCATCCAGGCGATCCGTCGCGCCGGCGAGCGGGACTGCGTGGTCATGCTCGACGAGATCGACAAGCTCGGCGCCGGCGGGTTCCAGGGCGACCCGGCCTCGGCCATGCTCGAACTGCTCGACCCGGAGCAGAATGGCAGCTTCCGGGATGCCTATCTGGGCGTGCCGTTCGACCTCAGCCGGGTGCTGTTCATCGCGACGGCGAACCAGCTCGACACCATTCCGGGGCCCTTGCGCGACCGCATGGAGGTGGTCTCGCTGTCGGGCTATACCGCCGAGGAGAAGGCGGTGATCGCGCGCGGCCACCTGGTGCCACGGCAGCTCAAGCAGAACGGCCTGGCGGAAGCAGCGGTCGAGCTGGACGATGCGGCCCTCGACCTGATCATCGACGGCTACACCCGAGAGGCCGGCGTGCGCGGCCTGGAGCGCGCGATCGGCGCGGTGTTCCGCCACGTCGCGGTGCGCGTGGCCGAGGGCGCGGGCGAGGGGAACGCCGTGCCTGTCCATCTCGATGTCGACGAGGTTGGCGGCATTCTCGGACCGAGGCGCTTCGAGGCCGAATTGGCGCAGCATGGCTCGATCCCCGGTGTCGCGACGGGCCTCGCCTGGACGCCGGTCGGCGGCGACATCCTGTTCATCGAGGCGAGCCGGATGCCGGGGAATGGCAGGCTGATCCTGACCGGACAGCTTGGCGACGTGATGAAGGAAAGCGCGCAGGCGGCGATGAGCCTGCTGAAGACGCGCGCCGCCACCATGGGGATCGATCCTGCGCTGTTCACGCAGAAGGACGTGCATGTCCATGTGCCGGCCGGCGCCACCCCCAAGGACGGCCCGTCGGCCGGCGTTGCGATGTTCGTCTCGCTCGCCTCGCTGATGACCGGGCGGCCGGTCGCGCCGACCACCGCGATGACCGGCGAGATCAGCCTGCGCGGGCTGGTGCTGCCGGTGGGCGGCATCCGCGAGAAAGTCATCGCCGCGGCGCGCGCCGGGATCGACACGGTGATGCTGCCGGCGCGCAACCGGCGGGATTACGACGACATCCCGCAGAGTGCGCGTGACAGGCTGCGGTTCGTCTGGCTCGAGACCGTCGACGACGCCGTCGAGGCGACCATCGGCCAGACGGCGGGTGGCCGGACGGCCGGGATATCAGGATGATGCGCCCGGCTTCTGGTCTATGGCGGGCCGCCACTCACTGCCTTGCTGCCCGTCCCGCTGAGCCGGGGCGAGCGCCGGCGGCGCAGGTTTTCCTTCAGTTCCGCGTCATGGCTTGGATGAAGCGTGCCCATCAGCCGGTCCCATAGCGTGAAATGGGGGGCGTAGTTGCAGTTGAAGAAGCGGTGATGCTGGTCATGATGGGTGACGCCGTTCATTGGCGATGGCGGCCAGCAGATGGCGCCCCCATGCTCGATGCCCGAATGGCCGATGATGCCGCTTACATGGTCATAGAGTTTGTGAACCAGAAGCACGACCGGGCCGATCGGCAGGATGAGATGCGCGATCATCCAGTAGGACTGGAGGAACAGGTTATCGAGCAAGGTGTCGCTGTTGTTCGACCAGGCGACGGAAGGAAGGCTCAGATGGTGCCAGCGATGTATCGCGCGGTAGAAGCGCCTGGAATGCAGCAGCCGGTGCATCCAGTAGAACCAGGTATCGTAGGCCAGCATCGACAACACGAACGAAAGCAGCACCGAGCCGACACTCGCGGGCCATGCGGCCCATCCGATGTGGAACCGGACATAGAGCGTGTGGCCTATGGCGAACATGAGGGCGATACTGAACAGCGACCGGATGCTCTGCCGGATGTCGCGCCTCACCTTCTCCGCCGATAGCATCCGGCCGCGCTGGATCTTGTCCGCGCGGGCCGGATCGTTGGAGAAGAACAACCATCCGGTCACGAAATAGGCCGTCAGCAGCAACCCATAAACAACGGCGGTGGCGCCGACGAGATAGGCGAATGTTGCCGCTGGGCGGCCCGGGAACAGGGACAAGGTGAGGCTGGGATTGGGCATCGGCGGCGGCTTTCGCGAGACATGCGGCAACAGCCTGACCGGATTTCGTCCGGCCTGCAATTCGCGCGCGCGCCGAATGCGATCTCCGGTTTCATAGCTGGAGGAGCCGGTCCAGGGTGATCGGCATTTCGCGGACGCGTAGGCCGGTGGCATGCCAGACGGCATTCGCCACCGCGCCCGCCGTGCCGGTGGTGCCGATCTCGCCGACGCCCTTGATGCCGAGGGCATTGACGTACGGGTCATGCTCCTCGACCAGGATCGCCTCCATCGAGGGCAGGTCGGCGTTGACCGGGATGTGGTACTCCGCGAGGTTCGGGTTCATCACCCGTCCCGACCGGCGATCCATCACCGCCTGCTCGTGCAGGGCGAACGAGACCCCCCAGATCATGCCGCCGAGATACTGGCTGCGCACCAGCCGCGGATTGATGACCCGCCCCGCCGCGAACGCGCCGACCAGCCTGGAGACCCGGATCTGGCCGAGATCCGGGTCGATCTTCACCTCGGCGAACACGGCGCCATGAGCATGCATGGCATACTGCTCCCGCGCGGCCGGATCGGCGGCACCCTTGCCGCGGCCTTCTATCGACGCACGGCCGGCGCGGGCCATGATGTCGCCATAGGCCTCGCCGCGGCTCTCGTCGTCGCGTTTCAGCAGCCGGCCGCGGCGTCCGATCACACCCGCATTGCCGGCGCCGAACAAAGGCGAGGCCTCGTCGCTGGTCGCAAGCTCGGCCAGCTGTGCAATGACGTCCAAGCCTGCATTGTGGATCGCCATGCCGGCCGTCGCGGTATGGGCCGAGCCGCCGGCGAGACCCGCGTCCGGCAGATCCGAACGGCCGATCCGGAACGTGACCCGATCGAGTTCAAGGCCAATTCCGTCGGCCGCGATCTGGGCCAGCGCGGTCCAGGCGCCCTGGCCCATGTCATGCGCGCCGATCTCGACCGTTGCGTCGCCGTCACGCGTCAGTTCGGCACGCGCCTCGGCCTGGAACATCATAGCCGGGAAGGTTGCGGTGCCGACCCCCCAGCCGACCAGGAGGCCAGCCTCGTCGCGCATCCCGCGCGGTCCCAGCGGGCGCGAGGTCCAGCCGAACCGCTCGGCGCCGCGCGCATAGCACTCGCGCAGCGCCTTCGACGAGAAGGGCTTTCCGGACATCGGCTCGACCTCGGCATAGTTGCCGAGCCGGAACGCGAGCGGGTCCATGCCGCAGGCTTCCGCCATCTCGTCGATGGCACCTTCCAGCGCCACGCTGCCGGACGCCTCGCCCGGCGCGCGCATGAACAAGGGGGTGCCGGTGTCGAGGCGCACCGCCTCATGCGTCACGCGGATCGCGGGGCTCGCATAGAGGGTATGGGACACGCCGCCGCTCGGCTCGAAGAAATCGTCGAAACGGCTGGACGCCGTCCGCGTCCGGTGCGCCAGCGCGGTGAGCCTGCCTTGCGCATCCGCTCCAAGCCGCAGGGTCTGGCGTGTCGGCGCGCGGTGACCGACGGGACCGAACATCTGCTCGCGCCTGAGCACGAGCTTCACCGGCCGGCCGACGAGGCGCGCGGCCATGATCCCGAGGATCTGGGGACCGGAGATCAATCCCTTCGAGCCGAAGCCGCCGCCGAGAAAGGGACTGCGAATATGCACCGACGCGGCCTCGATCCCGAATAATCCGGCGATCCGCGCCTGGGCCACGGCCATGCCCTGGCTCGGCGTGTCGATGCTGAGGCTGTCGCCTTCCCAATGCGCCACGATGGCGTGCGGCTCCAGGGCGTTGTGATATTGCGCGGGCGTCCGGTAGGTGACCTCGATCCGCGTGGCCGCCACGGCGAGTGCGGCCTCGACATCTCCTTTGGCTATATCGGTGGGGTCGCCGGCGCCGACCGCGGGCGGCGCGAACGCCTCGCCCGCATCGAGGCCGACCTGAGCCGGCTCGGCCTCGTAGCGGGGGGCGAGCAGGGCGGCGCCTTCGGTGGCGGCTTCCAGCGTGTCCGCGATCACCACGGCGATTGGCTGGCCGGCATAGCGGACGCGGTCGTCCTGCAGCAGGTCCAGCCTGAAGACGAAGGGGTTGTCCTTCTGGTCAGGATGCCGGGCGAGCCTGGGTGCGTTGGCCGGCGTCATCACCGCGGCCACGCCGGGATGGGCCCCTGCCGCGGCCATGTCGAGATGCGT
>CAXTCT010000153.1:0-5252 GCA_964242565.1 uncultured Acetobacteraceae bacterium
GCCCTGCCCTGTGGCGCCGACGTGCCGGCCGCCCTGCCCCGGCTTTATGCCACCGTGACAGGAGCGCGAGCGATCGAGGGCAACATCACCTTTACCCTGTACGGCTCGCGGCCCGCGGCCTTCCTGGCCCACAAGGGCAGCATCGCCATCGAACGCGTCACCTTGACCAGCCGCTCGGCCACGGCCTGCTTTGCGGTCGCGGCACCGGGTCTTTATGCCCTGGCGGTGTATCACGACCAGAACGACAACCACCATTTCGACCGCACCCTGATCGGCCTGCCGGCGGAGGGCTACGGCTTCTCCAACAACGCGCCGCTTCGATTCGGGCCGCCCGCCTTCGATGCCGTGAAATTCCCGGTGCATGCGGGCGACAACCAGATCGCCATCCGGCTGACCTATTGAGCGGCTACGGGTGGACGGGCGCATGATGACGGCCGTGCCGCCGAGCAGGTCCCTCGCCTATTCGGCGGCGGGATACATGACCAGGCGAGTGCCCGCGACGACGCCAAGCTCGATGCCGATCGTGGTGATGGCATCGATGGCCCGGTCGATCTGCGCGCTGCTATGCATGGCACTCACGCTGGTCCGCAGGAGCGACCTGCTTTGCGGGGTTGCCGGCGGAAGTGCCAGGTTGGCATAGATCCCGGCGTCGAGCAGCCGGTTCCAGAAGGTCACCGCGGTCGCGGCATCGGCCAGGCGGATCGACACGATCGGGCTGGCGGCCGGCCCAAGGACGAAGCCCGAAGCGGACAGACCATGGTACAGGCGCGCGGCATTGTGTCCGAGCCGCGCGCGCAGGGCCGGTTGCCGCTCGAGTTCGTCGAAGCCCTGGGAGATGCCCGCGATGACCGCGGGCGGCAGCGAGGCGGTGAACATGTAGGCCCGCGAGGCAAGCCGCAGCAGCTCGAAATCGGGCAGATCGGATGCGCAGAAGCCGCCGATGGCGCCGAGGCTCTTGCTGAAGGTGCCGAGCACGAAATCGACCTCGCCCTCCACGCCGGCTGCTTCCGCGGCACCCCGTCCATGCGGGCCGAGCACGCCGAGGGAATGCGCCTCGTCGACCAGCAGATAGGCTCCGGTCTCGCGCTTGACGGCGGCGATCTCGCGCAGCGGGGCGATGTCTCCGAGCATGCTGTAGATGCCCTCCACCACGATCAGCTTGTCGCCGGGGCGATCGGCCAGGAATTTGAGGCGCCGGTACAGATCCTCGGGGTCGTTGTGACGGAACCGGGTTACCGGCGCGCTGCCGAGGCGGGCTCCATCATAGATGCTGGCATGGCTGTCGGCGTCGAGCAGCAGGTTGTCGCCCGGCCCCGCCAGGGCCGAGAGGATGCCGAGGTTGGCCTGGTAGCCGGTGGTGAACACCATCGCATCGCGCCGCCCGTAGAAGCGCGCGACCTTGGCTTCCAGCGCCGCATGTCCGCTGTAGGTGCCGTTGGCGATGCGCGAACCCGTGGTTCCGGTGCCTTCGGCGCGAAGGGCGGCGACCGCATGGTCGATGCAAGCCGGCTCGAAGGTCAGGCCGAGATAGTTATTGGTCCCGAGCAGCAGGACAGGCTTGCCGTCGAGCCTTGCCTCGGTAGGCGACAGCACTTCGTCGAACGTCACCGTGAACGGATCCCGGCCGCCGTCGCGCAGGCGGGCGTAAGCCTGCTTCAGGCCGTCATATTTCGTGAGCATGGTTATTGCGGCTTTTGCGCTGTTTCCAGCAGGAGAAGCCTGGCCAGATCACCGACGGTCTTTATTTCGGCGATGCCCTCGATCGGAATGATCGTGTTGAATTTAGTTTCGATCGCCATGATGAAATCCATAACCGCAAGAGAGTCGAGCTTCAGGTCGCGGACAATATTGGTCTCGGACGTAATATTTTTCGTCACATCCGAAGATATTCCATCCATTGACCTGGCCACTTCAGAAATCATGCCAATGATTACTTTATCATCCAACAAAAGCTGGCGTTCCTGTCATGTGTTTCAAGTTCCGAACAATCGGAGAAATTTAACAGGGCTTTGGGTGCATAGCAATGTCCCGATCCGCCGCATTCGGGCGACGCAGGCGCAGCGGGCCAGGCCTTCCGGTGGCTGCCTCAGCGCTTCTGCTCGGCCTCGACCGCCCGGTAGAGCGCTTCGGCGGCAGGAGACAAAGGCCGTTCGGGCAGGCGGATCAGGCCATAGGTGTCGATGGCAATTCGGCCGGTCGCCGGCATTTCGGGCAGTTTGTGGAACAACCCTCCGGGACCTGCGAAGATTTCCTCCATGGAGCGGCTCAGCGCCGTGATGGCCGTGCCGCGGGCCACGATCGAGAGGCTCAGCATCACGCTGTCGGTGTTGAGCACCTCGCTCGGGGGCGGCAGCCCCGCCGCGCGGAACAGCCCGTCGATACGCCGGCGCAGAAGCGTGCCGGGTGACTGCAACACCCAGGGCAGCGTCGCCAGCGCCGCCAGGGTAGGCGGCTCCTGCCGCAACAGGCTGTGATCGTGGCGCACGAACAGGGCGATCTCCTCATCGGCCAGCTCGCGATAATCCAGCGCCCCGGTGTCGACACCGGGCGGGATGCGGGCGACGACGAAATCCAGCCGCCCCTCCAGCAGCTTGGCCACCAGCGGGCCGCTGGTCTCGACCTGCACGGTGATCGACATGCCCGGGCGGGTCCGCCGCATATGCTCGACCGCGCGCACCACCGGACCGGACGCGGGTCCGGTCACGGCGCCTATCGTCACCTGGCCCGCGGCCCCTGCCCGCATCGCGCCCAGTTCCTTGGCTGCCGCCTCAAGCTCGATCAGCACCGAACGGGCACGCCGGACCAGCACCTCCCCATACAGGTTCGGCTCCATGCCGCGCGGCAGCCGCTCGAACAGGATCGTGCCGAGCATGGTCTCGATCTCGGCCAGCAATTTGGACGCGGCCGGCTGGGTGATCGACAGCATCACCGCGGCTCGGGCAAGATTGCGCTGTTCGTCGAGGGCGGCCAGCAGCTGCAGGTGACGCAGCTTGAGCCGGGCGCGGACGAACCAGTCGGGCGGCAGCAGCATCGGCGGCTCCGCAGACGGATTGCGCTGGGTGACATCCATGGGAACGATATCCATTCGAATATCGTTCATACGCGGATTTCGGTTGGACGCATATCGCACAGCGGCATGAATTGCGCCTCATCCGTACCGGCGCCATGACCAGGGATCTGGGGGGAAGTCATGCAGAGCATCAAGCGTCGGTTCGGGATACTCGGCATCGCCCGCGCGCCGCTCAAGATGCCGGGCGGGATGAGCATCTGCAACGCCGGTCTCGGGCGCTAGGATCCGGCAATTGTCCGAGATGCATATCGTCACGATCGTCAGCCTGTTCGCGGCCACCCTGTCGATGATCAGCTTCGTGCCGCAGGCCTGGAGCATCATCAGGTCCCGCAACACCGACGGCATCTCGGTCAAGATGTACCTGATCACCGTGACCGGTTTCGTCACCTGGCTGATCTATGGAATATTGGTCAGGCAATGGGCGATCATCGTGCAGAACATCATCTGCCTGGTCCTCTCGTCCTTCATCCTGACCATGAAAATGCTGCCCCAGAAGAAGAAGGAAGGGGTGGCGGACAAAGTCGCCGCCGTGCTTCCCGCCGCCGGACCCGAACGCGACAGCCAGGCTACGCCCCCGAACCATTGACTGCGGCCTGGTTGACCGCGGCCATGGGGCCGGCCGGATCTCCAACCACCGCACCCTGGGGCTAGGGTTTCCCATCCGGCATATCAATCCGGAACTGGATCATGTTATGATAGCGCAACACTATGGCCGGTGAAACGATGCTCCCTGACGCGCCTGCTCCTGCCTTGCTGCCGAAGGCGCCGACGGGCATCGCCGGCTTCGACGAGATCACGCTCGGCGGCTTGCCGGTCGGCCGTCCGACATTGGTCTGCGGAGATGCCGGAAGCGGCAAGACCCTTTTCGCGGCCACCTTCCTGGTCCAGGGCGCCGTGCGGTTCAACGAGCCGGGCGTGTTCATGAGCTTCGAGGAGCGGGCCGAGGACCTGGTCGCCAACGTCGCCTCGCTCGGCTACAACCTCGACGCGCTGGTGGCCGTGAACAAGATCGCCATCGACCATGTAAGGGTCGAACGCAGCGAGATCGAGGAAAACGGCGAGTATGACCTCGAAGGCCTGTTCGTCAGGCTGGGTTTCGCCGTCGATCAGATCGGCGCCAAGCGGGTGGTGCTGGACACCATCGAGACCCTGTTCACGGGCCTTTCGAACGAAGCCCTCGTGCGTTCCGAACTGCGCCGGCTGTTCGGCTGGCTGAAGGAGCGCGGGCTCACCGCGGTCATCACCGGCGAGCGTGGCGAGGGCCAGTTCACCCGGCACGGGCTGGAGGAATATGTCTCGGATTGCGTCGTGCTGCTCGATAACCGGGTGCATGACCAGATCACCACGCGCCGGCTGCGGGTGGTCAAGTATCGCGGCTCCGCGCACGGCACCAACGAATATCCGTTCCTGATCGACGCGGGCGGCCTCTCTGTCCTGCCGGTCACGGCGGCCAGCCTGGTCCACGGGGTGTCGAGCGAGATCGTCTCGACCGGCGTGCCCGCCCTGGATGCGATGCTCGGCGTCGGCGGGGTCTATCGCGGCTCCAGCGTGCTGATCTCGGGGCTGGCCGGCACCGGCAAGACCGCCTTTGGTTCGATCCTGGCCGATGCCGCCTGCGCGCGCGGGGAGCGGTGCCTGCTGTTCGTGTTCGAGGAAGGAGCCGCGCAGCTCTGCCGCAATGCCCGCTCGATCGGGCTCGATCTGCAGAAGCATGTGGATAGCGGCCGGCTGAGCTTCGAGGCGGCGCGGCCGAGCCTGTATGGCCTCGAGATGCATCTGGCCCGGATGCATCGCGATCTCGACCGCTTCAGGCCCGACGTGGTGATCATCGACCCGATCTCGGCCCTGCGTGGTCCCGACGTGGACGTTCACGCCACCCTGCTGCGCATGGTCGACCTGCTCAAAAGCCGCGGGATCACCGCCGTGTTCACCAGCCTGCGGAACGACGGCGGCCTGTTCAGCGTTGCCGATCAGGGATTGTCCTCGCTGATGGACACCTGGATCAAACTGACTGACATGGAGGCCAGCGGCGAGATGAACCGGGTGCTCTGCGTCGTCAAATCCCGGGGCATGAGCCATTCCAACCAGCTTCGCGAATACCGGATGACCGATACCGGGGTCGAGATCATCGAGCCCTATGTCGGACCCGAGGGCGTGCTGACCGGCACCGCCCGGGTGACGC
>CAXTCT010000154.1:0-5247 GCA_964242565.1 uncultured Acetobacteraceae bacterium
GCATCGAGGCGCACCAGGAAATCACCTGCGGCCGGAGCGGCCGATCTCTCCAGGGCGGCCGCATCGGCGCCAGCCGGGAGCGGCCGGCTCGCCGCCACGAGCCCGCCCAGCACCAGCGCGCGCCGCCTGATCCGATTGGCCATCACGCATCATCCTCGTCGGCGACCCGGCATTCCACCGCCATGAAGCGAGGCCGGCTAGGCTTCCCGGTACCAGAGCAGGATCACGCCCACCAGCACGAAGCAGAGCGGCCAGACCCATCCCGCGATGCGGCCGCTTCGCCCCGGCAGCCGCAATTCGAGCCAACGCGCCCAGCCGGCGGTGATGCCGGCGATGGCCAGCGGCGTGTGGGTGAGCTCGATCAGCATCGCGTCCTTGACGTTGGCGATGGCGTGGCTGTGGGTCAGCAGCAGCGCGCCGCCGGCGGAAACCATCAGCGGAAACACCAGGGCGGCCCGCGGGCTGCGCAGCCGTCCGGTGCGGACGGACCATTCGAAGATCGCGAATACCAGGATCAGGGACACGAACAGCCGGTGCTGCAGCACCTCGACGTCGCGCCAGGCCGCCATGAAATCCTCGTCGCCGAGCGGCCAGACCTCGGGGTCGGAGCGCAGCAGCAGGAACAAAGCGAGCAGGATGAACACCAGCGGCCAGTGCCGGGCCCAGCGGATGCCCGCATGATGCAGCAGGGCCAGGGCGCCGATCAGGATGACGAACACGCCGGCCCAATGGTGGTTATATTCCGACCAGGCGATGTCGTCGGCGTTTCTGGGCGGCAGGATGCCATCGCCGGGCACCGTGGCGGGCGAGGGCGCCTGGTGGGCGTGGGCGGCTTCCTCGTCGAGTTTCGCCTGCAGGGCGGGTATCGCCAGCACGTCATGGTCCGGCGAGGCCATGCGTGGCCAGGCCGGCGCGTTGCGCTGCTCGATCTCGTGCCAGGTGACGCGGTCCTGGGTCAGGTCGATCGCCGGCGGCACCGAGGTCAGCGAGGCGGCGGCGAAGAAGATCGAGAACCCGATGCCGATCTCGACCTCGGCGAAGCGCTTCATGCGCACCACCGGCGCCCGCGGGTCGCGGCGCAACCGCTCGGTGACCAGGAAATTGCCTGCCCCCAGGGCCAGCAGCATCAGGAACATGGCGATCTTGGCGCCGACCATGACCCCATAGGCGGTGCCGTAGAAGGCCGGCAGCGAGCCGATATACAGATAGAACATGGTCGCGCCCGAAGCCAGGATGCAGGCCACCCCGGTCATCGACATGCGCGAGAAACGCGCCCCCACCAGACGCCAGCCGGATGCGTCATGCACCTGCCCCAGCGCCACCAGGAAGCAGGGGATGCCGCCGATCCAAATCGCGGCCCCCAGCTGATGCAGCCATTCCACCGCCAGCAGCAGCGCATTGCCGTCGAGCCTGGCCTCCGCATGGGTGGTCAGGGTTGCGGCCGAAAGCTCGACCGCGCCCAGCGCCAGCAGGATCGCGCCGGGAACCCGCCCGACCGCCAGCAGGCCGGCGATCAGCAGCGCACAGACGATCTTGATCATGGCCGCGACCGCGAAATTGGCGCCGAGCACGCCGAAGAACGACAGATCCACCGTCTGCATCAGCACCGAAATCTGCAGCCCGGCGCCGAGCATCTCGACGATCGCCAGCGCCACGGCGCTCCAGAGCGTGAGGCGTGTTGCGCGCCGCAGGATCACCGGGCCGCCCGCGAGCCGTGCCGCGAAGGGACGCGCCAGGAACACCACGAACAGCAGCCCACCCAGGGCCATCGACTGGGCGATGATGGTCAGGCCATGCAGGACGATGCTGAGATAGCCGAACAGGTCGACGAGAAGGGACAAGCGGCAGCCCTCAGTGCGAAGCTGGAGACGAGGCTGGCGACGAGGGACGGGACACGGTGAAGGGCACGTCGCCCCGGGTGATGTGTCCGTCGATCGCCAGCGCCTGCCAGCGCAGCGAATAGGCGCCGGCGGCCAGGTCGGCATCGGCGTCCAGCGCGTTCGCGGCACTGTCGGGACGGATGACCAGCACCACCCGCTTGCCGTCCGGCCCGGTCAGGGTCAGGCGCGAGCGCTTATGGTCGATGCGCGAGTTATAGTCGAAGCGCAGGATACGGTGCCCGGACGCCAGCGTGCCGTCCGGCCTTGGCAGGCTGTCGGTCAGGATCGCATGCGCCAGCGCCGGCCGCGCCACTCCGACGGCAAGGCAGAAGGCCGACGCCATGACGAGCGCGCAGCGTTTGGTCATGCGATGATATCCCGTGCTCCGTGAGCACCGGCTCCTAGAGCATGACCCCGCCGGACTCCAGCCCCAAACGCCGGCCACGGAGGCCTTGCCTCAGATGTAATGCTCGGCCAGCGGGGCGAAGCCGTTGAAGCGGGTCGAGCAATAGGTCGAGACATAGGCGCCGGTGGAAAGCAGCTCCACCCGTTCCCCGCAGGCGAGGTCGAGCGGCATCCGGTAGCCGCTATGCTCGTACAGGATGTCGGCGCCGTCGCAGCTTGGCCCGGCGATGGCGACCGGACCCGTGCGGCTACCGTCATGGGGCGTGCGGAAGCGATACTTGATGGACTCGCCCTCGGTCTCGGCCAGGCCGCCGAAGCGGCCGATATCGAGATAGACCCAGCGCAGGCCATCCGGCCGGGCGCCGCGCCGGCTGACCAGCACCACCTCGGACGACACCACGCCGGCATCGCCGACGATGAAGCGGCCGGGCTCGACCACCATCTCCGGCAACGCGTTGCCGAAGGCGCCGGTCATCGCGCGCGAGATGGCGTGCGCGAACTGGTCGATCTCCGGCACGTCGTCGCGATAGCGGGTCGGAAAGCCGCCGCCCAGATTGACCATGCGTATGTCGAGCCCCTGGCGGACGAGGTCGGTGAACAGCATCCCGACCCGGCCGATCGCCGCCTCGTAGGCTTCCGTCCGGGTCTGCTGGCTGCCGACATGGAACGACAGGCCATACGGGTCCAGCCCGAGCGTGCGCGCGCGCAGCATCAGGGCGCGGGCATGCTCGATGCTGGTGCCGAACTTGCGCGACAGCGGCCAGTCGGCACCGCCATTCTCGACCAGGATGCGGCAATAGACCCGGCTGCCCGGCGCATGCTCGGCCAGCTTCTCGAGTTCCTCGTCGCAGTCGAAGGCGAACATCGACACGCCGGCGGCATGGGCCTGGACGATGGCGGACACCTTCTTGATGGTGTTGCCGAACGAGATCGACGCCGCTCCGGCTCCGGCCTGGAGGCACAGGCTGACCTCTTCCCAGGATGCCGCATCGAAGCACGAGCCGAGCGACACCAGCCGCTCGAGCACCGGCGCCGCGGGATTGGCCTTGACCGCGTAATAGATGCGCGCGAGCGGGAGTGCGGCACTCAGGGCGCGGTAGCGCTCCTCGACACGGTCGACATCGACGACGAGGCATGGCGTCGGCGGCACGCGATCAGCCAGAAAACGGGCGATCTTGGGGTTCATCGCACCCTGGTTCCCATCTGTTATATCCACCTGAACAGGCGATGGACATGTTGCGAAACGGTCTAACGGACCAGCGACCAAGACTGGGTTCCTGATCGGAACCCGATTGCCAGAACGCTTGACGTCGTTGCGTAACCTCAGAGGGCCAGTGGCACGTGCGTTGCTGCGTGGGGGTCATATGAGGCCGCATTGTCCCGGATGCAACCTAAAATCGGCGGCAGGAGTTGAACCTGTTCGATAGCCCTGCTGTTGCAACAAAACCGGCCGGCCGTGACGTCGCCGGCCGGCACAAAGGATCCGCATGATACGGGACAAGGCCATCACCCGGCCGCCTAACCAGTCGCCGGCGGAGCGGCCCGGCGCGGCACGTGTCGGGCGGCATGCCCATGCGCCGAGCCAGATCCCGTGGCGGGGCTGGAAACAGGTGCTCAGGCGCACCTTCTCCGAGATGATCTCGGACCGGATCGGGCTGGCGGCGGCGGGTTGCGCCTTCTATGCGACGCTGGCGCTGTTTCCCGCCATCAGCATGCTGGTCTCGGTCTATGGCCTGGCCTTCGATCCGCAGACCGTCGAGCCGCAGATGCGCGTGCTCAAGCACCTGCTTCCCGGACCGGCCTATAGCCTGATCGCGGACCGCATCCACGTCCTGGTCAGCAAGGACCCAAGCACCCTCACCATCAGCCTGATCATCAGCGTGCTGGTGACGATGTGGTCCTCGTCCGCCGGTACCAAGTCGATGCTGGCGGCGCTGAACATGGCCTATGACGAGAAGGAGACGCGCTCGTTCCTGCGCTTCCAGGCCACAGCCCTGAGCATGACCCTGGGCGGGATATTGGGGGCTGCCCTGACCCTCGCCCTGCTGGTGTTCCTGCCGGCGCTGCTGGATTTCGTGCCGGAACATTTCGGCATGACCCTGGTCGAGGCGCAGACGCAGACGCTGATCCAGTTCGGCAGCCCGGTGCTGATGGTGGTGTTCATCGCCCTGGCCTTCTCGCTGCTCTACCGCTTCGGACCGGCCCGGCAGGAGGCGCGCTGGTATTGGGTGGCGCCCGGCGCGGTGATCTCGACCGTGCTGTGGCTGATCGCCTCGGCCGGGTTCTCGTACTATGTCGGCCACGTCGCCAGCTACGACGCCACCTACGGACCGCTGGGCGCCGTGATCGGGATCATGATGTGGTTCTTCGTGACGGCCTATGTCGTGCTGCTGGGTGCCGAACTGAATGCCGAGCTCGAACTGCAGACGACCCAGGACAGCACCACCGGGGAGCCCCTGCCGATGGGCAGCCGGGGCGCGTTCGTGGCCGACAACATCGCCGAGGAGTGAGTTAGCGGCTGGCTCGCACGGCCTGATCGCTGCTGTCGCGGGAATCGGCCTGAGCCACCTCGACATCGCTGCCAAGCGGGCTGCCAGGCGGGCCGCCGGGCGGGCTGCCGGCGGGGCCGACCCGCTCGATGGTGACATGGTTCAGGCCGTCGTGGATGATGCCGATCCGCGTGGCGGCGGCACGGGACAGGTCGATGATCCGGTCCCCGCCCGCATAGGGACCGCGGTCGGTGACGGTGACGACCACCGAACGTCCGGTTGCCTCGGAGGTCACCAGCAGGCGGCTGCCGAGCGGCTGGGTGCGGTGCGCGCAGGTCAGCAGCAACGGGTTGAAGCGGACCCCGCTGGAGGTGCGCCGGCCGGCGAATTCATAGCCGTACCAGCTCGCCACGCCGCTCTGGGTGAAGGCGGCACGGGCGGCCGCCACCGCATGGCGGGCCTGGCGTTCGAAC
>CAXTCT010000155.1:0-5245 GCA_964242565.1 uncultured Acetobacteraceae bacterium
GCTTGAAGGGCATCCCACATCCTTACCAGACCAGGAACACCACGCCAGTCAACCGGTCCATGCATTAACGCCTGGCGATCGCGTTCGGAGCCAAGGCTGCCTCCTGGCACTACCTTGGTCGCTGCCGGCGTCGTTGGATTTTTCGGCTACGGCGTCAGCCTCGCCTTGTTCGTGCGTGCCCTGAGACAGTTGGGCACCGCGCGCACCGGAGCCTATTTCTCGCTCGCGCCCTTCGTCGGCGCCGCCTTGTCCGTGGTCCTTCTGGCCGAACCGCCCTCGGCCAGGCTGCTCGTTGCCGGTGGATTGATGGCGCTTGGGTTATGGCTGCATCTTTCCGAGCGGCATGACCATGCTCACGCCCATGAAGCGCTGGATCACGAGCACCGGCACATCCACGACAGTCATCACCAGCATGACCATGCCGGCGACCTGAACCTACCAGGCTTGAACCTGCCAGGCTCGAACCCAGACGAGCCGCATACGCACCGGCATCGTCACGCTCCCCTGCTGCACCGGCACCCGCATTACCCAGACCTGCATCACCGCCATCGGCACGCCCGCTGAGCCGATGGCGGCCGCCCATGGGAGCGACCCTGATGCGCGCGACCGGCGGGCGTGGGGCCGGCGGCGCTTGCATCGGCGCCTGGAGTGGGATTGAACCCATCCCCTTCTGGGGGTGGGCGGATGACACGCTTGATCGGCATCGATTTCGGCACGACCAACAGCGTGGTCGCGATCCTGGAGCCGGACGGCAGCACGCGCACGGCGACCTACGCCATCGGCCAGGCCGAACTGGACGTGTTTCGCACCGTGCTGTGCTTCTGGAACCACGAGGCGCGTGGCCGGAGCAGCTTGCAGCACGCGGCCGGTCCGCATGCCGTGCAGGCTTATCTGGACGATCCGACCGACAGCCGCCTCATCATGTCGATGAAGACCTATCTGGCCCAGAAAAGCTTTGTCCAGACGAACATCTTCGGGCGGATCTTCACCCTGGAGAAAATGGTCTCGCTGTTTCTAGCCGCCCTGCCGGGTTCGGGTTCGCCAGGCAAGGGCCGCGCCGATGCCCGGGTGATCGCGGGGCGCCCGGTGCGTTTTGCCGGTGAATTCGCCGATGACGCCTTCGGTGAAGCCCGGCTGCGTGCCTCGTTCGCCGAAGCCGGGTTCGGTACGATCGACATCGCGCTGGAACCGGAGGCGGCCGGTTACCGCTTCGCCCGCACGCTGACCAGCCCGGCCACCGTGCTGGTCGGCGATTTCGGCGGCGGCACCAGCGATTTCTCGGTCATGCGGTTCGACCCGCGTGGCATGCGGCGCGTGATCCCGCTGGGCTATGCCGGCGTGGCCATCGCCGGCGACAGCTTCGACTACCGCATCATCGACAACGTGGTTTCTCCGCTGCTCGGCAAGGGCGACGTATACTCGGTGATGGGCAAGGAGCTGCCGGTGCCGCCGGAATATTTCAACGGCTTTGCCCGCTGGCACCGGCTGTCGCTGATGCGTTCGCCGCGCACCCTGCGCGAAATCGAGGAGGTGGCCGCCGCGAGCGCCCATCCCGCCCGCCTGCGCACCCTGATCCGGCTCATCGAGGACGAGCTCGGCTACCAGCTCTACCAGACCGTCAGCGCGTTGAAAGCCGAGCTGTCGAGCCAGGAGAGCGCCGTGCTTCGCTTCGAGCATGCCGGCTTCGCCATCGAACGCCGCATCGCCCGACATGAGTTCGACGCCTGGATCGCCGAGGACCTGAAACGGATGGCAGCCACGATCGACCAGGCCCTGGCACGGGCCGGCGTGCGCGCCGACGAGATCGACCGGGTCTTCCTGACGGGCGGGACCTCGTTCGTGCCCGCCGTACGGACCCTGTTCGATCGGCGGTTCGGGGTGGCGCGCGTGTCGGGCGGCGGCGAGTTCGTTTCCGTGGCGGAGGGTCTGGCGCTGATCGGCAGGGACCGCATCGCGCATTAGGTCGCCGCGCCTAATGCGGCGGCGGGCTCGGTGGAATGGAGCTGGAGGTCCTGGCCGTCTTGTGTTGGACAGGCGATGAAGCGGGATGCGAATAGGCGCGCCGCATGGCTCCGGGCTGGTTGATGGGGGATGCATTCGGCGGTGTCGAGAGCTTCCGGCTGGGTGCGGTCCCGGCAGTGCTGTCGAAGGTCTGCGCCTCCACCGCGACCGGAGCGGCCCAAAGCGCCAGCCCCAGCGGAATCGCGAGCAGGAACGGACGGGCTGAAAATGCGGGCGTCATGGGGCGGCTCCTGCCTTACGGTATGTATCTGCCTCGCGGGCAGACGAACATGATTCGAGATGGTAGGAACCCCACGATGGACAAGGACGAACTCACCAAATGGGCATTGGCCAACGGGTGGCAGCTTCTCGCCGGCACCCTGAGCCTGACCAAGCCGTCGTCGCCGAAGGAGGCCATCGTGCGGATGGTGTTCAAGGCGACGGTGGTCAATCTCGAGGTCAAGAAACCCGCGGGAAAATGGGAGAAGATCGCGGGCGAAAGCTATGGCAAGGTCACGATGGATCCTGACGGTGACCGGCCACAGGGTCTCGGCTTCGAGAAGATCCCGAGCTTCTCGATGCTTATGCAGGACAACCGGGACCGTCAGGTATTCGCCAACATGGGCGGCACGCCGAAGCGCTGAGTCCGAACGGCGGATGCAGACTGGCGCTTGCAGACTGGCGCGTGCAAACTGGCGCGTGATGCGCACCGGGAGCCGGCCGGCGAGGCCCGATCGGCGTCGTCGAGCCTTCAGCCGAGAATTCCCGGCAGGTCGAGACCGTTTTCGCGGGCACAGGCGATGGCCGCGTCATAGCCGGCGTCGGCATGACGCATGACCCCGCTCGCCGGGTCGTTCCACAACACGCGCCCGAGCTTCTCGGCCGCCGCCCTGGTGCCGTCGGCGACGATGACCATGCCGGCATGTTGCGAGAAGCCCATGCCGACGCCGCCGCCATGATGCAGCGACACCCAGGTGGCGCCCGATGCCGTGTTGAGTAGCGCATTCAGCAGCGGCCAGTCCGAGACCGCATCGGAGCCGTCACGCATCGCCTCGGTCTCGCGGTTCGGGCTGGCCACCGAGCCGCTATCCAGATGGTCGCGGCCGATGACGACCGGAGCGCTCAGCTCGCCGCTCGCCACCATCTCGTTGAACGCGAGCCCGAGCCGGTGCCGGTCGCCCAGGCCCACCCAGCAGATACGCGCCGGCAACCCCTGGAAGCTGATCCGCGCACGCGCCATGTCGAGCCAGCGATGCAGGGCGTGGTCGTCCGGCATCAGTTCGCGCACGCGGGCGTCGGTGCGGTAGATATCCTCGGGGTCGCCGGACAAGGCGACCCAGCGGAACGGCCCGACGCCGCGGCAGAATAGCGGCCGGATATAGGCGGGCACGAAGCCGGGAAAGTCGAACGCGTCGGCGATCCCTGCCTCTTTCGCCATCTGCCGGATGTTGTTGCCGTAATCGAAGGTGGGCACGCCCGAGCGATGAAACGCCAGCATCGCCTCGACCTGTCGCGCCATCGATTGTTTCGCGGCTGTCACCAGCCCGGCCGGATCGCGCTCGCGACGCGGCTGCCACTCATCGACCTTCCAGCCCTGCGGCAGGTAGCCGTTCAGCGGGTCATGCGCGGAGGTCTGGTCGGTGACCATGTCCGGGCGCACGCCGCGCCGGACCAGCTCCTCGAACATGTCGGCCGCATTGCCCTCGAGGCCGATCGACACCGGGCGGTTGCCGGCGCGGGCGCGCTCGATCATGACCAGCGCCTCGTCGAGATCGCGTGCCCGGACGTCGAGATAGCCGGTGCGCAGACGCATCTCGATGCGCGAGCTCTGGCATTCGACCGCAAGGCAGGACGCGCCCGCCATGACCGCGGCCAGAGGCTGTGCCCCGCCCATGCCGCCCAGCCCGCCGGTGAGGATCCAGCGCCCGTTGAGGTCGCCGCCATAATGCTGCCGGCCGGCCTCGACGAAGGTCTCGTAGGTGCCCTGCACGATGCCCTGGCTGCCGATATAGATCCAGGAACCGGCGGTCATCTGGCCGTACATCATCAGCCCAAGCCGGTCGAGCTCGTGGAAATGCTCCCAGTTGGCCCAGCGCGGCACCAGGTTGGAGTTCGCGATCAGCACGCGCGGGGCGTTCTCGTGGGTCCGGAAGATCCCCACCGGCTTGCCGGACTGCACCAGCAGCGTCTGGTCGGCCTCCAGCCGGCGCAACGACGCCACGATGGCATCGAAGCTCGGCCAGTCGCGCGCCGCCCGGCCGATGCCGCCATAGACGACGAGTTCCTCGGGCCGTTCGGCGACATCCGGATCGAGGTTGTTCATCAGCAGGCGCAACGGTGCCTCGGTCTGCCAGGACTTCGCCGAAAGCGTGCCGCCGCGTGCCGCGCGGATCACCCGGCTATTGTCGATACGCATCATGCGGCATCCTCGTGGTTGCGAACCAGGCCGGCCTCGGGCATCGGGCCGGCGGCATCGATGATGGCACCGCTGCGTATCAGGTTCGAGGCCAGCTCCATGTCGGGGGCGAAGAACCGGTCCTGTTCCAGCGTCGGCACGATCGCGCGCAGCCGTGCGCGCACCCGCTCCAGCGGGTCGCTGGATCGTGTCGGGGCATGGAAATCGCAACCCTGTGCCGCGGCAAGCAGCTCGATCCCCAGGATCGCCGTGAGATTATCCGCCATCGGCAGCAGCCGCCGCGCCCCGTGCGCCGCCATCGAGACATGGTCCTCCTGGTTGGCCGACGTCGGGATGCTGTCGACGCTGGCCGGGGTGGCGCGCTGCTTGTTCTCCGAAACCAGGGCGGCCGCCGTGACCTGGGGTATCATGAAGCCGGAATTCAGCCCCGGCTGCGGCGTCAGGAAGGCCGGCAGCCCGGACAGGGCCGGATCGATCAGCATCGCCACCCTTCGTTCGGAAATCGACCCGATCTCGCACAGAGCGAGTGCCACCATGTCGGCGGCGAAGGCCACCGGTTCCGCGTGGAAATTGCCTCCCGACAGCGCCTCGGCCGTGTCGGTCATGATCAGCGGATTGTCGGTCACCCCGTTGGCTTCCGTCGACAGGGTTGCCGCCGCCTGCCGCAACAGCCCGAGCACGGCGCCCATCACCTGCGGCTGGCAGCGCAGGCAGTAGGGGTCCTGCACCCGGGGGTCGTCGACGCGGTGCGAGTCGCGGATCGCCGAGCCCGCCATCAGGCCGCGCAGCGCCGCCGCCACCTCGCCCTGGCCCCGGTGCCGGCGCAGC
>CAXTCT010000156.1:0-5240 GCA_964242565.1 uncultured Acetobacteraceae bacterium
CCTCGCCCCGCTGGCGGCCCTGCACGGCGTCGCCTTCGTCAGCCTCCAGAAGGGTCCCTATGCGGACCAGCTCGCCGAGGCCCCGCCCGGCCTGCGGCTGCTCGACCCGATGGCGCACATGCAGGACATGGACGACACCGCCAGCCTGCTGATGCACCTCGATGCGGTGGTGACCGTCGACACCTCCATCGTGCATCTCGCCGGCGGGCTGGGGCGCCCGACCATCCTGCTGGACCGCTATGATAATTGCTGGCGCTGGCTGCATGGCCGCGCCGACAGCCCGTGGTACCCGTCGGTGCGTATCCTGCGCCAATCCCGCCCGGGCGACTGGGCGGGCGTCGTGACGCAGCTCGTCGCCATGCTGGGAAGCATGGCGACGAGCTCAGGCCAGTCGCCCACCGGTATCAGAAATGCGCGGTCGCCGTGAAGGTGATGGCGAATGGCTCGCCGGGCAGCGCATCCTGGAATTGCGGCGTGCAGCCATAGCTGTTGATCTGCTGCCCCTTGAACGGTCCGCTGGTGAACTTGCCGCAACTCGCCGGCGACACCTGCGAGTAGAAATACTGGAAATATTGCCGGTTGAAGAGGTTGAGCACGTTGAGGTCGAAATCGACAAACTTCAACGGACCGGCACTATGCACCGGCATTTTGTAGTTCAGGTCGAGATTGAAGATCACGAACGGGCTGATGCCGCCGCCGTTGGTATTGGTGGTCGTGGCTCCGGCGACACCATTGTAATAGGCATACGAGCCAGGTTTCGCCAGCGCGGTACCCGCGGGGTTCAGAAGGCCGGGTATCGGGCCGATATTCTCGAACCCGGTCAGGTCGTAGGTGGTGTATTGGTGGCCGGTATACTGGCCTTCGAGGCGGACCGTCAGATCGTCGTTGCGAAGGGCGAGATTGCGATGGTTGTAGGCGACGCCGAAGGTCGATAGCCAGTCCGGAACACCGGAGACCGGCGTGCCGCGCTGGACGATGCCGAACTGGTCTTCCTGGACGGTCGCGAAACCAAAACCCGTGGTGAGATATTTCGCGAGCGTGTGCGAGAAATTGCCGAAGAGCTGCCAGTTATGGTTGACCTGCCATATGGCGGCCGCCTCGACGCCCTTGAACTCGCGCGTGCCGTTGCCGGTATAGAGCGTCTCGCCAGCCTGCGGACCACTTTGGAAGTTGAAATAGCCGAAGTCGCGATCGACCTTCTGGTAGAAATAATCGGTCGAGAGCACGAGGTTGGACGTGTTGTATTTCACGCCGCCCTCATACATGTGGACGATCGAGGCGCTCGGGATCGGGCCGGCCAGATTGGGGGTGAAGTCGGTGGCCGGCGCGAACAGGGCAGACTCGCCGTAGCTGCCATAGAGCGAGACGCCGCGTGCCGCCGGCAGGATCTTGTCGAGATCGTAGCTGACATTGGCGAAGGGCAGCAATTCCCTGTCCCATTTGCTCTGCTTGTAGGAACCAAAGTTGCAAGGATTGCCGGCCTGGCAATAGGGCGAGGCGAGGGTCGCGGCACTCGGCGTTCCATTGAAGATCGAGCTGGTGACGTAGCTCGAATTGGTGCCTTCCAGGGTCAGGCCCGGCGTGAGGTGCAGCGTGTCGTGCAGGAGGTCGATCTTGTCCTGCATGAAGCCCTGATAGATCGTCCGCTGCGTGCCGCCGTCGGCGGGGTTGCCCCCGAGCAGGGTGCTCTCGTTGCCCGCGGTCTGGGGCACGGTCGGGGTGCCGCCGAGATAGAAGGGCGTGTTCGGCTGCGTTTCCTTGGCGACGAGGGCGCCCAGCTTGATCGTGTTGACGACGCCGAAGATCTCCGGCGGCGTGATCGTGATCCGCGGGGCCAGGCCGTAGGTATCGTTGTGCTGCGTCGTAAGATCGGCGTTGTAGCCGCACGGGCTCTGCCCAGCCGCGGCTTCCCACGTGGCGACGAGGCTTGCGGGACAGGCGAAGGAGCCGGCCGGATACTGCTTGTTGCCGTCATAGGTGTAGAAGGGTGGCTGATAGAACGCGTTGTTCGGGCCGAACAATCCCGCGCCGACGAGGCCGAACCCCGCCGGGGTCTGGTTGAAGGGCGCCGCGCCACCGACGGTGACCGAGCCGGGGAGGACCCCGGGCAGGGCGAAGATCGACGGGTTGCCATAATTCGTCGTGGTGTCGTCGGAATTGAGGTAGAACGCGGAGAGCCCGACGCTCAGATAGTCGTTGATGTAGGTGCTGTCCTTCAGGATGATCGTCAGATAGTCATTCTGGTTGCGCGTGAATTCCTGGTCCGGCGAGTAATTGCTGTACATCCCGTTCTGCTGGAGGTACGGCAGCGGGATCGGCTCGGGCAGCGTGAGGCCGTTCGCGGTGTTGTAGATCACCGTCGTCTGGAAGCTCGACTGGCCCTGGTCGTAGGGCTTGTCGAGGGTGAACAGCATGTTGTTGTAGCGGGCGGGCGTGTAGTCGATGAACCCGTTCGTCTGCTGGTTCGAATATTTCAGCAGGAATTTCGGCGCATCGGCTCCGGTGCCGAGCCAGCCATCGAGGCGGCCCGAATTCAGGGTGAAGCCCTCGTTATAGGTGCCGAACGAGCCGATCGAGCCGGTCAGGTCGACGCCGAACTTGTTTTCCGGGCGCAGCGTGTTGTAGGCGATCGTGCCGCCGATGGTCCCGAAGGTGTTCTTGTCCGGGTAGGCGACACCCGGGTAGATCGAGACGCCGCTGATCTGGTCGAGGTTGAAGCGGCCGCCGAGGAGGTTGGCCAGATAGGCGCCGCTGCCGCCATTCAGCAGGTCCTGCATCGGGATGTCGTCGAGCGTCTGCGCGGTCTCGAGGCCGCGCGCGCCGCGGATCGAGAGCACGGGCTCGTTGTTGCCGATGCCCTGCTGGTAGACATAGACCGACGGCGCCTGGCGCAGCAGGGTCGAGGGGCTGCCTTGCACGCCCACCTGCTGGATCTGCGCCGAACCGAGCTCGGTCACAGCACTCGGCGAGTTCTTCTCGCGCAGCAGCCGCCGCTGTGCCCTGACGGTGATGGTCTCGCTTCCGCCCGAGTTGGCAGCCGGCGAGGCGGCGTTGCCGCCGCTCGTATTGAGCGGGCCGCCATTCGTCGAACCCGCGGCCGGAACCTGCGTCGGAGACGTGTCCTGCGATCTGGCGGCGCTACTGCAAAGCCCCGCGATGAGTGCCGTGGCCCCCATCAGTAACCGACGGCGGTGAGCGTGTCTCGATAGGCGCAATGCGTCAGCCTCCCGGAATGGTTCGGTCGAACCGTCATGGCCCAGCGTAGCCACGCATCGCCTTTGGGAAGTATCGAATTTTTGACGGCTGCACTTCTTGTGTAATCTAGTGTGTCAAATTGGATACGGCTTTCGTTACAATAAGTTACGCGAATGGATCCGGGCTAGCCATTGCCGATCAGTACGCCCGCCGCGAGCACCAGCGCGCCGCCGAACCCCACTTTCGCGGCCGCGGAGAGCATCGGGGTGTCCATGAAGCGGAACTGGATCCAGGCGATGGTCGCAAGCTCGATCGCAACGACGATGCCAGCGACGATGGTGGCGGTCCAGAAATCGCTTATCAGATAGGGCAGGCTGTGGCCGATGCCGCCGGCCACGGTCATGAGGCCGCAGACCAGCCCGCGCAGCAGCGGCGCGCCTCGCCCGGACAGCTTGCCGTCATCGGCGAGCGCCTCGGCGAAACCCATGCTGATGCCCGCGCCCACGCTCGCCGCCAGGCCGACGAGGAAGGCGTTGTGCGAGTTGTGGGTGGCAAACGCGGCGGCGAACACCGGCGCCAGGGTCGAGACCGAGCCGTCCATCAACCCGACCAGGCCGGGCTGGATCACCTGCAGCACGAAGCGCTTGCGGGCGTCGGCATCCTCGCGTTCGCGGATTTTTCCGGGCAGCCGCTTATCCTCGATGGCGCCCGCGGTCTGCAGATGCTTGGCCTCGGCCTCGGCCAGGTCGCCGAGCAGCCGGCGGATGGCGGGATCGCCGGCCCGCGCCGCCGCCCGCAGATAGAAACGGCTCGCATCGGCCTCCATCTGGCGGGCCTGGCGGCGTACCGCCTCGATGCCCTTGGGCACCACCCGCCACACCGGCAACGGCATCGGCGCACCCTTGATGTCACCACGCCGGACATGCGGGATATGGTCGCCGAAGCGCGCGACATAGAGGTCGATCAGCGACCGCCGGTGCTCGCTCTCCTCGGCGGCCATGTCGACGAACATCTCTGCGCTGTCGGGATAATTGTCGCGCAGATTCTCGGCGAAATCCGAATAGGTGCGGCCATCCTCCTCCTCGTTGGAGATGGCCAGGGCCAGGATCTCGCGCTCGGTCAGGTCATTGAAGTTTCGCATGGGCGTTGGTGACGCGCACAGTAAAGAAAGTCCACACACAATCTAAAAGGTAATATTGATTATTAACTGCATCGGGATCCCGCCCGCAGGCTTGCCCGCAGGCCGAAGATGTGGACCAATTCGCGCATGATGATCCGCCCTGCCCTTGTCACGCTCACCATGATGCTGGCGGCGATGCTGGCCCTGCCGCTGGCGGCGCGAGCCGATCCGCCGGACGCGGCCACTATATTCGCCCCGTTCGTCGAGGAATATCCCGCCAGCGCCTACCGCTCGGCCAGCGGCGCGCCCGGCCCGGCCTATTGGCAGAACCGCGCGGACTACCGGATCAGGGCGCGTATCGACACCGCGACCAGGACATTGTCCGCGGACGAGATCGTCGCCTACACCAACAACAGTCCGGACACGCTCGACCAGCTCTGGGTGCAGCTCGACCAGAACATCTATCGCGCCGATGCACGGGCCGCCTTCGTGTCGCGCTATTTCGGACGCCAGCACACCGAGGGCGACGCGATCGAGCAGGTGGGCATCGAGCAGGGTGGCATCGAGCGGGGCGGCCATGTCGTGCCGGCCAGCTTCCTGATCGACGACACCCGGCTCCAGGTTCGCCTGCCGCAGCCCCTCAAGCCCAAGGGCGGCAGCCTCAGGCTGCATATACGCTGGCACTATGTCATACCCGGTCCATGGGGCGGCCGCACCGCGGTCACGCCGTCGCGCAACGGCGACATCTACGAGATCGCCCAATGGTTCCCGCGCATGGCGGTCTATGACGATCTGCGCGGCTGGGACACCGAACCCTATCTCGGGTCGGAATTCTATCTCGAATATGGCGACATCGATTATTCCGTGACGATGCCGGCGAATTTCATCGTGGTGGGGTCCGGCGCCCTGCGCAATCCGGCCGAAA
>CAXTCT010000157.1:0-5230 GCA_964242565.1 uncultured Acetobacteraceae bacterium
CTGGTGCCGAAGCATCCGCGCTTCCGCTTCGTGTTCGTCAACCATGTCACCACCAATCCGTTCTTCACGGCGACCCAGTACGGCATGCGCGATGCCTGCGCGCTGTTCGGCGCGGAGAGCCAGTGGACCGGATCGGCCAACAGCGTCGCGGCCGAGATGGTCAGCGCGATGAACTCGGCGATCGCGGCCAGGGCGGATGCCATCGCGGTCTGCCTGGTCGATCCGCACGCCTTCAACGACCCGGTCGAGCGCGCGCTCGCGGCCGGCATCCCGGTGTTCGCCTACAATGCCGACGCGCCGGCGGACTCCGGCAACAAGCGTCTGGCCTATATCGGGCAGGACCTGTTCAAGGCCGGCCAGCTGATGGGCCAGAAGATCCTCGATCTGGTGCCCAGCGGCCGTGTCGCCCTGTTCATCGCAACGCCCGGCCAGCTCAACATCCAGCCGCGCATCGACGGCGCCCATGACGTGCTGAACAAGAGCGGCCGCGGCTACCAGATCGACGTCGTCGCGACCGGTGCGACGGTGAACGAAGAGATCTCGAAGGTGAAGGCCTATTATCTGGGCCACCAGGATGTCAAAGGCATGTTCGCCGTCGACGGCGGCACCACCCAGGGCATCGCCGAGGCGATGGAGCAGTACGACCTCGGCAGCAAAGGCGTGCATGGCGGCGGCTTCGACCTGTTGCCGCGCACGTTGCAGCTCATCAACGAGGGCCATCTCGATTTCACCATCGACCAGCAGCCCTATCTGCAGGGCTATTACACGGTGATGGAGATGTTCAACTTCCTGGTCTCCGGCGGCCTGGTCGGACCGGCCGACATCAATACCGGCCTGAAATTTGTCACCAAGAGCTCGGTCGGCCCCTATCTCACCACCAAGACGCGCTACGAGGGCAGCTCCAGCGCGGTCGAGTTCATCAAGCGCAGCGGCCCGATCTAGCCGATGCGCCCCGTGCTGCTCGGTCTGCTGCGCTGGCGAGAGGCGAGCATCGTCTTTGTCGCGGTCGTGCTGGCCGCCTATTTCGAGAGCGCCAACCGCGACTTCCTGCTGACCTTCGCCAGCCTGCAGAACCTGTCCCAGTTCATCGCCCCGGTGGCGATCCTCGCCTGCGGCGAGGTCATGCTGATGATCGGCGGGGAGATCGACCTTTCCGCCGGCATGGTCTACGCGCTGGCGCCGTTCGTGATGTATTTCGCCCATCAGGCCGGCGTCCCGATGGTGGCCTCGATCCTGCTCGGGATCGCGGCCGGCGGCCTGGTCGGGCTGCTGAACGGCGTGATCACGGTGCTGCTCAGCGTGCCCTCGTTCGTGACCACGCTCGGCACGCTGTTCCTGCTCAACGGCTTCACGCTGACGATCTCGAACGGCACTCCGGTGGGGGTCGAGACCTCCCCGGCCTTCGCCAACTTCATGGGCCATGGCGGCTTCTCCGAGTTCCTCTGGGCGGTTGCCGTGGTCGTGGTCATGCATGTCGTTCTGCGCAACACGCGCTGGGGCCTGCACACCATCGCCTCCGGCGCCAACCCGGTGGGGTCGAGCGAGGCGGGGATCTCGGTGCGCCGCATCAAGATCGGCAACTTCGTCATCAGCGGCGCTCTCGCCGCCTTCACCGGGGTGCTTGAAGCCTTCCGGATCTCGTCGATCGACCCGACCGCGGGCGGCACCAACATCATGTTCCTCGCCGTTGCCGCCGGCGTGATCGGCGGCACGCCGCTGGCCGGAGGATCAGGCACCGTGATCGGCGCGCTGATCGGCGCGATCGTGCTCGGCGTGCTGAATGACGGCTTCACGCTGATCGGCATCAACGCCTTCACCTTCAACCTGATCCTCGGCGGCGCGATCCTGCTGGCGATGCTGTTCAACATCCACATCAACCGCTTGCGACGCGGTGGGGCCTCGCCATGAGCATGACGCAGGCCGGGCAGCCGGAAGTGATGCGGGCCGAGGAGATCACCAAGCAGTTCGGCCCGGTCTCGGCCCTGGGCGGCATCTCGCTTTCACTGCGTCGTGGCGAGATCCTCGGCATCCTGGGTGACAACGGCGCCGGCAAGTCGACGCTGATGAAGATCCTGACGGGCTACCAGTCGCAGAGTTCGGGCCGGTTGTTCATCGATGGGGCCGAGACCGCGTTGCGCTCGGTGGACCATGCGCGCTCGCTCGGCATCGAATGCGTCTACCAGGACCTGGCCCTGGCCAACTCGCTGACGATCTATCACAACATGTTCCTCAACCGGGAAATCCTCTATCCCGGCCCGTTCCGTCTTCTCAACAACCGGGCGATGCGCCGGCGCGCGGCCGAATGCCTCGAGGAGATCGGCGTCAGCGTCCCGTCCGTGGATGTCGAGGTCGGCGCCCTTTCCGGCGGCCAGCGGCAGGCGATCGCCATTGCACGCGCCGTCAATTCCAGGGCGCGCATCCTGCTGCTCGACGAGCCGCTGGCCGCGATGGGTGCGCGCGAGGCCGGGTTGATCATCGACCTGATCATGCGGCTGAAGTCGGAAGGCGACCTCTCGATCGTCATGATCATGCACAACTACGCCCAGACGCTCGACATAGCGGATCGCATCATGCTGATGCAGCGCGGCCGGGTGACCTACGAGAACCAGGCGGCATCGACCTCGGTGGCGGAACTCATGGAGATCGTCCGCAGGGAATATCGCGCCTTGCGCGTAGGCTGAAGCGATTTTCATGACATGGGCGCGGAAGGCGCGACAGGAATGACCAGGAGACGGATGCGGAAGCCTGGCTCCATCTGCGTCGGCTGGCGGGCGGGCCTGGCGGCTTTGGGAATGGCTCTGGCCGCGGCGCCGGGTTCGGCCCAGACCTCGCTCAATCCCAGCACGCGCGTATCGACGCCGACCGGGCATCTGGCCAATGGCGGCAGCTCGGTGCCGTCGCTGCCGCAGCCGGAAGCGCTCTTTCCCGACCTGTTCGGTCTCGGCCCGAGCCTGCGCAATGCCGGTGTTGCGTTCCTGCTCGACAACACCAACGAGTTCGACGGGATCATCTCCGGTTCGCACAAAGGCGCCACCAATGCCGGCCAGTATGCCCTGGAGGCCGACATCGACTGGGAGCGCCTGGCCGGCGTGCGCGGCTTCTCCACCCATAGCGTCGTGGTCGGCCGTTACGGCATCCCGGCGAGCCGCATCTTCGGCGACAACCTCAACCCGAGCCAGGAGATCTACGGTGCCGGCGGCAACGTGGTGGTGCATCTGGTGTACGCCTATGGCGAGGAAACCCTGGCCGGGGGGCGCGCCGACGTGGTGGCCGGCCGCATCCCGTTCCTGAATGATTTTTCGTCCTCGCCGCTCTATTGCAACTTCCAGAACAACGCCTTCTGCGGCAACCCGAAAGCGTCATCCGACAACATCGCCCATTCATCCTATCCCGACGCAAGCTGGGCGGTCCGGCCACGGGTGCGGCCGACCGCGGACACCTACATCCAGACCGGCATCTATTTCGACGAGAGCGGCATCTACACCGACCAGTTCCAGCGCACCGGCTTCCGTTTCGACGGCCGGCAGATCGCCGGTGAGACCTTCCCGGTCGAGCTTGGCTGGGAGCCGAAGCTCGGGCACGACAAGCTGCCGGGGCATTACAAGCTCGGCTTCGCCTATGACAACCTCAATCACACGGAGAATTATTTCGACGCGGGCGGCGGGGCCTTTGCCCAGACCGGGCTCAAGCCACGCCAGCGCAAGGGTTCGACCGCGGACTGGGCCCTGTTCGACCAGATGCTGGTGCGCAACGGTCCGGGTGCGACCGACGGCATCATCGTGTTCGGCGGCTACTACCATAATGATCCGTCGTCGGCATTGCGCGCCAACCAGTATGAGATCGCCGCGCTGGATCGTGCCTTCTGGAAGGCAAGGCCGTTCGACACCATCGGTCTTGCCTTCAGCTACATGAGCGTGCCGAACGCGCTGACCAGAACCGAGGAGCTGCAGCAGGAGCAAGGCCTGCCGATCACGGGAACCGCAAGCCAGTTCTACGACGACAGCACGCCCGGCATCCAGACCCACACCATGAATCTCGAGGCAAACTACCAGATCCACGTAATGCGCGGCGTCACCTTCGCGCCGGACTTCCAGTATTTCTTCCGCCCCAACGCGCAGGGCAACCTGCACGACGCGGCCTTGCTCGGGTTCAAGAGCCATATCGAGCTGTTCTAGCGGGTCTTCCGCGTCGCCGAGCCGGGGAAGAAGGGTTTAGATTTGATACCGTAACGGAATGGCTTATGTGTCCGGTATGGGTCATGAGAAAATTCCCGGCAAGCAGACGCCCGGGCGGCAGGGTGCGTTCGATGCCGTCCGGAAGGCATTCGCCGAAGCACTCGGGCATTATCGTGCCGGGCGTCTGGACGAGGCGATCATCTGCTTCCGCAAGGCCATTGCCCTGGGACCGGACTTTCCCGAAATTCATTACAATCTGGGCAATGCACTAAGGGAGCAGGGGCGTGGCGATGAGGCCGCCTGCTGCTTTCGCGCGGCGATCAGGCTCAAGCCGGATTTCCGGCAGGCCTACGATAACCTGGGCAACCTGCTCGGCGAGCAAAGCCGCTGGGACGAGGCGGTCGTCTGCCTGCGCGCGGCCCTCGCACTCGATCCGGCTTCCGCGGCAGCCCACAACAAGCTGGGCATCGCCCTTGACGAACAGGGCCTGCTGAAGGCGGCGGCGGCTTCCTACACGATGGCCATCGCGCTGAACCCGGAATGCCCGGATGCCCATAACAACCTGGGCAACACGCTGAAAAAGCAGGGATCACTTGACGAGGCGGCGGCCTGCTTCGGCAGGTCCATGGATCTCAGGCCGGATGATCCGGTAACCCTCAGCAATCTGGGCACGGTGCTGATGGACCAGGAGCGGCTGGGCGAGGCTGCCGATTGTTTCCGCAGGGCCATCGAAATCAAACCGGGTTTCCCCCAAGCCCATAATAATCTGGGCATCGCCCTGATGGAACAAGGGCAGGTGGAACAGGCGATCATCTGTTTCCGCAGGGCGCTCGAGCTCAAGCCGGACTTCGCCGATGCGCAGGTCAACCTGGGCACGGCGTTCAAGAACCGGGAATGTCTGGATGAGGCGGCGGCGTGCTGCCGCAAGGCGCTCGATCTCAGGCCGGATCTTCCGGCAGCGCACAACAATCTTGGCAACCTGTTCGTCCAACAGGGGCTGCTGGACGATGCGGTCGAATGCTTCCGCGCCGCGCTGGCCCTCGATCCGGAGTTTC
>CAXTCT010000158.1:0-5153 GCA_964242565.1 uncultured Acetobacteraceae bacterium
GGCGATCCGATCAGATGGACCAGCGCCGTCTCGATGCCGACCGGGTCGGAGAGCGGCCCCAGGGGTACGGGGGCCGGAGCGGGCGCGGTCGGGCGATGATAGAGCGGCGCCTGCTCTCCCAGCGGGCCAAGCGGGATATCGGCCTCGATCCGTCCGCCGTGACGCACGACGATATGGCCGGTGTCGGTGAGATGGCCGACGACGGCGAAATCGAGTTCCCATTTCTCGAAGATCGCCTGCGCCTGCGCGGTACGGTCCGGGCGCAGCACCATGAGCATGCGCTCCTGGCTTTCGGACAGCATCATCTCGTAGGCGGTCATGCCGGTCTCACGTTGCGGCACCTGGTCGAGATCGAGCTCGATGCCGACATCGCCCTTGCTGGCCATCTCGACAGCCGACGAGGTCAGTCCTGCGGCGCCCATGTCCTGTATGGACACGATCGCGTCGGTGGCCATCAGCTCGAGACAGGCCTCGATCAGCAGCTTCTCGGTGAACGGGTCGCCGACCTGGACGGTGGGACGCTTGGCTTCGGCATCGTCGCCGAACTCGGCCGAAGCCATCGTGGCGCCGTGGATGCCGTCGCGCCCGGTCTTCGAGCCGACATAGACCACCGGGTTGCCTACGCCGGCCGCGGCCGACAGGAAGATGCGGTCCTGCCGCGCGATGCCCACGGTCATCGCGTTGACCAGCGGATTGCCGTCGTAGCGCGGGTGGAAATTGATCTCGCCGCCCACGGTGGGCACGCCGACGCAGTTGCCGTAGCCGCCGATGCCGCGCACCACGCCGTCGAGGATGCGCCGCGTGTTGGGGTTGTCGGGGCTGCCGAAGCGCAACGCATTGAGGTTGGCGACGGGCCGGGCGCCCATGGTGAACACGTCGCGGAGAATGCCGCCGACGCCGGTCGCCGCACCCTGATAGGGCTCGATGAACGAGGGGTGGTTATGGCTCTCCATCTTGAAGATAGCCGCCAGTCCCTGGCCGATATCGACCACGCCGGCATTCTCGCCGGGACCGTGAATGACCCAAGGCGCTGTGGTCGGCAAGGTGCGCAGCCAGGCGCGGGAGGATTTATAGGAGCAATGCTCCGACCACATCACCGAGAAGATCCCGAGCTCGGTCAGGCTCGGCGCGCGTCCCATGATCGACAGCAGCTTTTCGTATTCGCCGGCGGTCAGCCCATATTCGCGGGCCAGCGCCTCGCCCACGACCCTCATGCCGCCAGCGCCTCGACCAGGCCGTCGAACAGCTTCTTGCCGTCGATGCCGCCCATCAGCGGGTCGACCAGATCCTCCGGATGCGGCATCAGGCCGAGCACCCGGAAATTCCCGCTGAACACGCCGGCGATGCTGCGCGCGCTGCCGTTCGGATTGGCCGCCGGATCGACCCGGCCGCGCGGATCGGCGTAACGGAACGCCACCCGCCCCTCGCCCTCGAGCCGATCGAGCATGCCGGGATCGGCCACATAATTGCCGTCGCCATGGGCCAGCGGCGCGCGGAACACGTCCCCGGCCTGCCATCCCCGGGTGAAGGCGGTGCCGCCGCGTTCGACCCGAAGGTGGCAGTCATGCGACAGGAACCGCAGACCGGCGTTGCGCAGCAGCGCGCCCGGCAACAGCCCGGCCTCGGTCAGGATCTGGAAGCCGTTGCAGACGCCCAGCACATGTCCACCCGCTTCGGCGAAGGCGCGCACGGCCGGCATGACCGGCGAATGCGCCGCCATCGCGCCGCAGCGCAGATAATCGCCGTGGCTGAAGCCGCCCGGAAGCACCACCAGGTCGAGCGGCGGCAACACGTCGTCGCGATGCCAGAGCATCAACGGCGCAAGCCCGGTGGCGCCCTTGAGGGCGATCGCCATGTCCCGCTCCCGGTTGGTCCCGGGAAAGACGATGATGCCGGCGCGCATCAATCGCCCGACTTGGCGCTGTCGCAGGGATAGGATTCGTGCAGCGCCGTGTAGACCACCTCGCCGACCTTGTTCCTGAGCTTGTCGCGGTGGCTCGCGATCCAGGAAACCACCATGCCGCGCATGGACTCGCCGCTCGCGGTGATAGGCACGCAGATCGACCGGGACGCCGCCGACGATCCGCCGTCGGCCGCGGACAGCTTCTGCATCAGGGCAAAGCTGTCCGCCATGCCGGTGATATAGGCATCGCAGATCTTCTGGCCGCCGTTGGAGGGGCTGTTGCAGAAACGCAGGAAGCTGCCCGCCGGCATCGGCGAGATGCGCTGCGCCTGGGCCTGGGGTGCTGCCACCGCGATTGCGCCGCAGGCGGCCAGCACACGCGTGATCATCCGTGCCGTCATGACATGACCTCGATGCTGTAGGTTTCGATCACGGCGTTGGCCAGCAGTCGCTGGGCCATCGCCTCGGCCTGTTCGCGCGCCTTGCCGGCGTCGCCTTCGTCCAGCTCGATCTCGATCAGCCGTCCGGCCCGGACGTCGCGTACGCCGGTGAAGCCCAGCACATGCAGCGCATGGCCGATGGCGCGGCCCTGCGGATCGAGCACCCCGTCCTTGAGCATGACGGTGACCCGGAGCTTCACTGCATCAGCTCCGGCCCCTTGAGGTCGTTGTTGCCGGCCTCGGGCAGGATGCCCAATCGCTTGGCCACCTCCTGATAGGCCTCCTCGACCCGCCCGAGGTCACGTCGGAAACGGTCCTTGTCGAGCTTCTCGCTGGTCTTGGAGTCCCACAGGCGGCAATTATCCGGGCTGATCTCGTCGGCGAGCACGAGGCGCATGTCCTCGTTTTCCCACAGCCGCCCGAATTCGAGCTTGAAATCGACCAGGGTGATGCCGACGCCCAGGAACAGGCCGGACAGGAAGTCGTTGATGCGCAACGCGAGCGCCACCATGTCGTCCATGTCCGCCGTCGAGGCCCAGCCGAATGCGGTGATATGCTCCTCGGCGACCATCGGATCACCCAGGGCATCGTTCTTGTAGTAATATTCGATGATCGAGCGCGGCAGGCGGGTGCCTTCGGGAATGCCCAGCCGCTTGGACAGGCTGCCGGCGGCGATATTGCGCACCACCACCTCGATCGGCACGATCTCGACTTCGCGTATGAGCTGCTCGCGCATGTTCAGGCGGCGGACGAAATGCGTCGGCACGCCGATCTCGTGCAGCCGAAGCATCAGGTGTTCGCTGATGCGGTTGTTCAGCACACCCTTGCCGGTGATGACGCCCTTCTTTGCGCCATTTCCGGCCGTCGCGTCGTCCTTGAAATACTGGACGAGGGTTCCAGGTTCCGGCCCCTCGAACAGGATCTTGGCCTTGCCCTCGTAGAGCTGTCGGCGGCGAGCCATCTTGGTCCCTTGATGCGTATGCGCCGCCAGGCAGGGCGGGCGCGGGGGTATAGCATCCCGATCGAGCGAAGGCGAACGGCCTAGAAGGCGACCGGCTCGAAGGGCGCGCGATCCGGCGGGCCGGCGGCGAACAACCAGTTCGGTGCGGCGGAAACATCCTCGGGAATGCCGACGAGGGAGGCGTTGCTGGTGCCGAAGCCGCTGCGCGGCGGGATATTGAGCTCGCTTCCGGCCGGCAGCGACCGGTCCGACAGCAAGGCGATCCAGCTCTTCCAGTCCGGCGGCTGCGGCGTCGGCGCGGCCTTGAAGCGCGGCAGATGGCGCGCGATCCGGGGGATCTTCATGTCGTCGGGACCGGCCGTGGCGATCATGTGCATGCCCGGCTCGAGCGGCATGACTTCCGGATGGCCATAGCCCAGACCGCAGAGATAGAAGGCGTGGTGGCGGTCGGCGATGACCATGTTGAAGGACCGCATCGAGCCGGCGTCCAGGGCTGCGATCGCCGCGGCCGCGGCTTGTGCGCTGTCCTCGCCGAGCCCGATCAGCGGCAGGTCGCCACGCGAGCGCTTGCCGGGAGCCGGACCAAGGCTGCCGACCCGGTTCAGCACCGCGCCGGCGACGCCCCGGTCATTGACCGCCAGCCAGCTTCCGCCTCCCAGGCCGTCACGCCCGCCGACGATCTGCGGGTGATCGGGCCAGTGCCGGCCGGGCGCCTGCCACGGCCGGTCGAGCCGCTCGTCGCGGTTGGCGGCAATCAGGAGTGGCCAGGGCTGGCCGGGATTGATGGATACGATGACGGTGCACACGGGGAACCTTATATGGACTGCGGCGCCGGACGGCAAAGGCCGAGGGGGCGACGGACAAAATTTTGCCGCAGTGCGTCAGATCGGCACCGATGGCGGTCACGTCGCCGCCTGTCATTGCGGTCCCGGTTCGCCGAATACCCGGCGATAGCTGATATCCAGTGCCAGCAGGTGCCGGCGCTCGTCCATCGCCTGATCCAGGACCGCCGCCGGCACGCGCCCGGCGACCTCGGGATCGGCATCGAGGTTATCGCGGAAGCTGCGGAAACCGGGCTGGCCCAACCGGGTCCAGCTGGCCATCGCGTTGCGCTGCACGATCCGGTAGGCGTCCTCGCGCAGGATGCCGGCACGCGTCAGCGCCAGCAGCACCTCGCCGCTATGCACCACGCCGCCGAGGCTCTCAAGGTTGGCCCGCATCCGATCGGGATAGATCACCAGCTTCTCCATCATGCCGGCCAGGCGGGAGAGGGCGAAATCCAGCCCCAGCGTGGCATCCGGCCCGATATTGCGCTCGACCGAGGAATGGCTGATGTCGCGCTCGTGCCAGAGGGCGACATTCTCAAGCGCCGGAACCACATGGCTGCGCACCAGCCGCGCCAGGCCGGTCAGGTTCTCGCTCAGCACGGGATTGCGCTTGTGCGGCATGGCCGACGAGCCCTTCTGGCCGGGGTGGAAGAATTCCTCCGCCTCGCGCACTTCGGAGCGCTGCAGATGACGCACCTCGACCGCCAGCCGCTCGATGCCGCTCGCCACCACCGCCAGCGCGCAGAAGAACGCCGCATGACGGTCGCGCGGGATCACCTGCGTCGATACCGGCTCGGGCGTGAGGCCTAGCTTAGCGGCGACATGCGCTTCGACGCGCGGGTCGATATTCGCGAAGGTGCCGACCGCGCCCGAGATCGCGCAGGTGGCGATGTCCGCGCGGGCGTTCACCAGCCGCGTCTTGGCGCGCGCGAACTCGGCATGGGCAAAGGCGAGCTTGAGGCCGAACGTCACCGGCTCGGCGTGGATGCCGTGGCTGCGACCGATCGTGGGCGTCAGCTTGT
>CAXTCT010000159.1:0-5152 GCA_964242565.1 uncultured Acetobacteraceae bacterium
CGGCAGGTTGCCGATACGGCCACCCTGCTGCAGGCGGCTTTGGCGGGCCTGCTGCTGTTCAGCCTGCATGACACCGCACTCCGGCTGGCGGCGGCGCCGCGCGCAGGCGCGCGCACGTGAGCGGGCTCATGGTGTCGCCGGCGCTGCTCTGGATCGTGATCGCGGCACTATGCGTGGTGGTGCTGGCGTTGGCGCGTCAGATCGGCGTGCTGCACGAGCGCATCGCACCGGTCGGCGCGCTGGTGGTCGATAGCGGCCCGGAAGTCGGGCAGCCCGCGCCGCGTTTCGAGATGCGCACGCTGGACGGCGCGCCCTATATCGTCGGCGGTGCGGCCGCGGCGGGCGGGCTGCGTCTGCTGCTGTTCGTCGCGCCGGATTGTCCGGTCTGCAAGCATATCGTGCCGATCGCGCGCAATGTCGCGCAGGCCGAGGCGCTTACGCTGGTGCTGATCGGCGACGGCGCCCTGGCCCCGCTGCGGGCGATGCGGGATCGCCTCGGCATCGCCACGGTGCCCTTCGTGCATGGGGCCGAGATCGGCGCCGCCCTGCATGTCGGCAAGCTCCCTTACGCGGTGCTGATCGATGCCCAGTCGGTGATACGCGCCAAGGGCCTGGTCAACAGCCGCGAGCATCTCGAAAGCCTGCTGGCGGCGCACGAGACCGGCCATGCCACCGTCCAGTCCTTCATGCGCGGCCGGGAGATGAGCGATGCCGCAAGCTAGGTCGCGCAGCGGCATCGACCGCGCCGCCGAGTTCCTGGCACGGCGCATCGCGGCAGCCAGCTCGCGGCGCAGCCTGCTGGCCCGTCTCGGCGCCTGGACGGTTGCCGCACCCCTGTTTCCGCTGCTGCCGGTCGGCCGCGTGCAGGCGGCGCCCATGCGCGCGCCGACACCCTTCGGCGCCGCGGCCCAGTCCACCGACGACACCCAATGCAACTACTGGCGCTATTGCGCGATCGACGGCTATCTCTGCACGGGCTGCGGCGGCGGCGTGCATAGCTGTCCACCCGGCACGGTGCCCTCGCCGACCTCCTGGATCGGAACCTGCTTCAATCCCGCCGACAGCAAATCCTATCTGGTCGCCTATCGTGACTGCTGCGGCCAGGATGCCTGCGCCCAGTCGATGTGCCTCGGCACCGATGGCGACGAGCCGGCCTACCGGCCGCAATCCAACAACGATATCATCTGGTGCTACGGAGCGAGTTCGCTGATGTATAATTGTTCGACCGCCGCCATCGTCGGAATGGCGGAATGAGGATGCGGCTGCTGTCGGCCGTCCTGGTCGCGGGCCTTGCCCATGCGGCCCACGCGGCCACCGGCGCCGAGCTCTATGCGTCGAACTGCGCCATGTGCCACCAGGCCAACGGCATCGGGGCGCCGGGCCAGTATCCGCCCCTGAAGGGCCGCATCGACAAGATCGCCGCCAGCGCCGAGGGAAAGCATTATTTGGCCGATGTGCTGGTCTATGGCATGGCGGGGCGGATCGACGCCGGCGGCGCGTCCTATGTCGGCTTCATGCCGTCCTTCAGGCAGTTGCCGGATCCCGACATCGCGGCCTTGCTCAGCTGGCTTGCTTCCCTCGGCGACAGCAAGCCGGCGCCGGTGATCGAGGCCGCCGATATCGCAGCCGCGCGCGCCAACCCGCTTTCCTCGCCGGCCGTCGCCAAGGAAAGGAAGGCGCTTGGCGCGGTCCATCCGCTTCCCTAGCCTGCTGATGGCGTCCTGGGTGTCGCTGCCGCTGCACGCTCATGCCGCCGGCACGATAGATCATACCCAGACCCTTTACCTGATGCGCTGCGGCGGCTGCCATGGCATCGAGGGCCGTTCGGCCAGTGCCGTGGTGCCCGACCTGCGTGACCAGGTCGGCCTGTTCCTGTGCAGCGACGAAGGGCGCAGCTACATGCTGCGTGTTCCCAACGTGTCGATGTCGTTGATCCGGGACGATGCCAGTCTGGCCGACGTGATGAATTTCGTCGTGCTCCGGTTCGGCGGACGCAACCGGCCGCCGGGGGCGCGCCTTTTCACCGCCGCCGAGATGCACGAGGCGCGCCTGCAGCCGTTGCGCGCCACCGATCTCGCGGGCCTCCGCCGCTCCATCCTGGGCCGCGCCATTGCCGCCTGCACACCATGATCATGACCGGGACTGGAACCGAGCCCATGCCGCCGCATCTGAACAACGATTTGAACGCCTGGTGGATGCCGTTCACCGACAACCGGCGGTTCAAGGCGGCGCCCCGTATGCTGGTCGCGGCCAAGGGCATGTTCTACACCGCGGCGGACGGAAGCGAGGTGCTGGACAGCGCGGCCGGCCTGTGGTGCGTCAATGCCGGGCATGGGCGCCAGGCCATCGCGAGCGCGGTCGCCGAGCAGGCGATGGCGCTGGATTACGCCCCGGGCTTCCAGTTCGGCCATCCCATCGGCTTCACCCTCGCCTCGCGCCTCGCGGCCTTGCTGCCGGGCGACCTCAACCGCCTGTTTTTCGCCAATTCCGGGTCCGAGGCGGTGGACAGCGCGCTCAAGATCGCGCTCGCCTATCACCGCGTCACCGGCGACGCGGCGCGCACACGCCTGATCGGCCGTGAGCGCGGCTATCACGGCGTCGGTTTCGGCGGCATCTCCGTGGGCGGCATTCCCGGCGTCCGCAAGCTGTACGGCACGATGCTCGGCGGTGTCGATCACCTGCCGCACACGCACGATCCCGCACGCGCCTTCAGCCTTGGTCAGCCGGAAGGCGGTGCGCATCTTGCCGACGAGCTCGAGCGCATCGTCAGCCTGCATGATGCCTCCACCATCGCCGCGGTGATCGTCGAGCCTCTGGCCGGTTCCACAGGGGTTCTGCCGCCGCCGGTCGGATATCTGCGGCGGTTGCGCGAGATCTGCACGAAGCACGGCATCCTGCTGATCTTCGACGAGGTGATCACCGGATTCGGCCGCCTCGGCGCCGCCTTCGCCAGCGAGCGTTTCGGCGTGCTGCCGGACATGGTGGTCATGGCCAAGGGGCTGACCAACGGCGTCATCCCGATGGGCGCGGTCGCGGTGCGGCAGGGGCTGCATGACCGTTTCCTCGATGCCTGCGCGGACGGCATCGAACTGCCGCACGGCTACACCTATTCCGGGCATCCCGTCGCCGCCGCCGCGGCGCTGGCGACACTCGATATCTACCGGCAGGAAGACCTGTTCGAGCGCGCGCGCCAGATTTCGGCCCCGTTCGAGCAGGCGGTGCATGGCTTGCGCGGCGCCCGCCACGTGATCGACATACGCAACCTGGGCCTGGTTGCCGGCATCGAGCTTGCGCCGGGCGCGACACCCGGCGCACGCGGCACGGCGATGCTGCAGCATTGTTTCGAGGCGGGGCTGCTGATCCGCGTCACCGGCGACACCATCGCCTTGTCGCCACCGCTGATCATCGAGGAAGGCCAGATCGACCGGATCACGCAAACCCTGCGCGACGGACTGGCCAGGATCGAGTGAGCCGCGGCACCCGGGGCAAAGCGTGGGTCCTCAGTCCTCGGCGTCGCGCTCGCGCCGGACCAGCACCTCGCGCTTGCCGACATGGTTGGCCGGTCCGACGATGCCTTCCTTTTCCATCTGCTCGATCAGCTTGGCGGCACGGTTATAGCCGATCGAGAGATGCCGCTGGATGAAGGAGGTGGAGGCCTTGCCCTCGCGCGCCACCAGCGTGACCGCCTGGTCGAACAGACCGGTCTCGCCATCGAAGCCGTTGCCGCCGAGCCCATTGCCGGAACCGCCGCCGCCACCCGGGGCATTGGCCGCCTCGTCGTCGAAGACCGAGGTGACTTCCTCGAGATAGCTCGGCTCGCCCTGCTGGCGGAGGTGGCGCACCACGTCCTCGACCTCGGCGTCGCCCACGAACGGGCCATGCACGCGGGTGATGCGGCCGCCGCCCTGCATGAACAGCATGTCGCCCTGGCCGAGCAGCTGTTCGGAGCCTTGTTCGCCGAGGATGGTGCGGCTGTCGAACTTGCTGATCACCTGGAAGCTGATACGGGTCGGGAAGTTGGCCTTGATGGTGCCGGTTATGACATCGACCGACGGCCGCTGCGTCGCCATGATGACGTGGATGCCGGCGGCCCGCGCCATCTGCGCGAGACGCTGCACGGTGGCTTCGATCTCCTTGCCGGCGACCATCATCAGGTCGGCCATCTCGTCGATCACCACGACGATATAGGGCAGGTTCTCCAAATTGAGGGCCTGTTCCTCGAAGGTCGGCTTGCCGGTCTCGGAATCGAAGCCGGTCTGCACGCGCCGCATCAGCACCTCGCCGGAGGCGCGCGCGGCGGCGACGCGCTCGTTATAGCCGCCGATGTTGCGCACGGTGAGCTGGCTCATGCCGCGATAGCGCCGCTCCATCTCGCGCACGGTCCATTTCAGCGCCGTCACCGCCTTGGCGGGTTCGGTGACCACCGGCGCCATCAGATGCGGGATGCCGTCATAGATCGACAATTCGAGCATCTTCGGGTCGATCAGGATCAGCCGGCATTCCTCCGGCGACAGACGGTACAGCAGCGACAGGATCATCGAGTTGATGCCGACCGATTTGCCCGACCCGGTGGTGCCGGCGATCAGCAGATGCGGCATCCGCGCGAGGTCGGCATAGACCGGGTTGCCGGCGATGTCCTTGCCAAGTGCGAGGCACAGGCGAGCTGGATTATTATGCCAGGCGTCGGCGTCGAGCAGCTCGGAGAAGAACACCGTCTCGCGCTTGGCGTTCGGCACCTCGATGCCGATCACGTTGCGTCCGGGCACGGTGGCGATGCGCACCGCGGTCACCGACAGCGAACGGGCGATGTCGTCGGCAAGCCCGATGACGCGCGCCGAGCGGATGCCGGGAGCGGGCTCGAGCTCATACAGGGTCACTACCGGTCCGGCGTGGATCTCGCCGATCGAACCCTGCACGCCATAGTCCGACAGCACCGTCTCCAGCAGCCGGGCGTTGGCCTGGAGGCTTTCCAGGGAGGGGCCATGGCTGTTGCGCGGAGGAGCCGTCTGCAGCAGCGAAAGCGGCGGCGGCACGTAGCTGTCGGCATCCTCGCCGGACGCGGCGTAGCGCGCGCTCCCTGCCGCCGTCTCCTGCCTTGCCGCAGCCCGCGCCGGCGCATCGCCGCGCACGCCGACCAGCTTACGGAAGGAAA
>CAXTCT010000160.1:0-5144 GCA_964242565.1 uncultured Acetobacteraceae bacterium
GGGGCGCTTCGGCACCCTGCATCCCGACACGACCGGGCCCTCTCTCCCGGCTCCCGACCTGCTGTTCGTGCCGCTGCTCGCGTTTGATCGTCGCGGCAACCGCCTCGGCTATGGCGGCGGCTATTACGACCGCACCCTGGCCGCACTGCCGCGCGCGCGGGCGATCGGCTATGGCTTCTCCTGGCAGCAAATCGAGGCGGTCCCGCGGGGACCCCACGACATCGCGTTGCCGGTGATCGTGACCGAACAAGGGCGCGTTTCCATCGAAAGGTAGTCGATTTTGCGTATCCTGTTCCTGGGCGACATCGTGGGACGCGCCGGGCGCGAGCTGGTCGAGGCCAGCCTGCCCGGGCTGCGCGAGCGGCTGCGGCTCGATCTCGTCGTGGTCAATGGCGAGAATGCCAGCCACGGCTTCGGTCTCGCCCCGGCGATGGCCGACAGCCTGTTCGCCGCCGGCGCCGACGTGATCACGCTCGGCAACCATGCCTGGGACCGCAAGGAACTGATCGGCCATATCAGCCAGGCGCCGCGCATCATCCGCCCGATCAATTTCCCGCCGGGCACGCCGGGTGCCGGCAGCGTCGTGGTCGGCCTCGCCGACGGGCGCCGCGCCCTGGTCGTCAACGCCATGGGCCGGCTGTTCATGGACGCGATGGACGACCCGTTCCGGGTGACCGGCGAGTTGATGTCGCGGCACCGGCTCGGCGTCACCGTTCAGGCGGTCGTGATCGACTTCCATGCCGAGGCGACCAGCGAGAAGATGGCGTTCGGCCATCATTTCGACGGCCGCGTCTCTCTGGTGATCGGCACCCATACCCACACGCCGACCGCGGATCATCGCATCCTGGCCGGTGGCACCGCCTACATGAGCGACGCCGGCATGTGCGGCGACTATGACAGCGTGATCGGCATGGGCAAGGAGGCCGCCATCGCGCGCTTCGTCCGCAAGATGCCGGGCGAGCGGCTGGGGCCGGCGGAAGGGGCCGCCAGCCTGAGCGGGTTGTTCGTCGAAACCGACGAGCGCACCGGACTGGCCGCCCGCCTCGCCCCGTTGCGCATCGGCGGCGCCCTGTCGGAGAGCCTGCCGGCGTTGCCGTGATGCCTCCGCACCATGGTCTTCAAGCGGTTGCCCCAGCTTAAGGCCTCCGTTCGAGGATGGCATTTCATGCAACGGGGAAACATAGGAATCTTCCCCCAAGATGCACAACACAGGCTTGAATGCGCCCTTGCCGTTCCAGTTCGAGATGCGTTTCTAGCGATAGACATGGACCGGTGGGCACAGGCATTCTCAGAATGCCATCGATCACCTTCCAACAACAACGCCAGGCGCTCGTCTTCGGGAAGGCCCTCTGGCGTGGCTTGGGTCAATTCAGCTCTTGTGGATCATACCGAGAACTTACGGCGCTAGAGGTGGGCGGATTGCACAGCCCGTCTTTCCAGCACCGGCAGGTTACGAAAGCATCGAGGCAAATCGGATCGATTCCTGTTCAGGCATGGGCAGGATCTGGTCGCTGGAGGACACCCGCACGTAGCCGAGGATACCGCTCATGCCTCAGCCGGCATGCCGTGGCCAGAACGATAATCTTGAAATTCCCATCTTCCGAGGCGATTGAGCTGCTGCGCCAACTCGTCCCAGGTCGGGGCTTCGCAAGAGGACACCCGTCGCTCAAGATATCGCAGCAGCAAACGATGATCGTATCGCGTCATGAGCAGAAGGTGCTCGCCGCTACGGATTTTGACGGTGGACATGTCGCGCTCCAGCCACGTAGGCGAGCATACGAGGATGTCGAACATATCAGCGCCCTTTCCTTCACTGGAGCCGATCATCACCTGCAGCGCGAAGCTGAATAGCGCTTCGTCGTCTGGAACCCAGGTTGCCAGGTCATGCACGTCAGGGCTGTGTAGGCTTCTCAGGCGCGCGCGCACTTCCGAATCCTCCTCTAAAGGTCGCCATCTCCGATTCTTGGACGATGCTCTCCTGGGCATTACAAGGATCTTGCCGAGCGCAACCAGAAAATATGCTGGCCCACGCAGAGCCCGCCACATGGCTCAACGGACCCTCGTCTGCCGGCAGATCAATACAGCGAGAAAGAACGAGACGCTCGGATTTGGACATACAAGCGGATAAAGTCGGACAGCCAGGAACGAGTTCCGTTGTGTAACGGCGCTCCGACACGGCGCAGGACCCGAAGACAAAAATCATGCAAGATCATCATCAACGGCATACAGCAAGGCGCTGTGGTGTGCGGCCTGTCGTTGACGAGGTGTCCAGAACTAAGATTGCGTCACTTTTGCGCCTCATCTCGGACCTTCAGGAGCTATGCCGGAAACTGCGCGAGATCTGGAAGGCGCCGGACCGTGCAGCGGCCGAGACGGCAGTTGCGACATTTGCCGACAAATATGGTGCCAAATACGAAAAGGCGGTGACCTGCCTGGTCAAGGATCGTGAGCGGCTGCTGACCTTCTATGACTTCCCGGCCGAGCACTGGGACCATCTGCGCACATCGAACCCGATCAAGAGCGTGTTCGCCGCCGTCAGACACCGCACCGTCCGCACCAAGGGTGCGCTGTTACAGGACACGGCCAAGCCGATGGTGTTCAAGCTCGTCACGGCAGCTGCAAAGACATGGCATCGGCTTAAGGGCGAAAACCAGTTGCCCAAGCTCATCGAGGGCATCAAGTTCATCAACGCCAGGATCGAGCGGACGTCGTTGGGTGTGCATGCTCGCCGTCGATCAGCAGCCAATCGAAGCCCGCGCCCGCACAAAGCTCGGCCGAATAGCTGCTGGCCAGCGCCAGCCAGAGACCGAGCTGTGTCTGCGGCTGCTGCAGTCGTTCCTTGAAGGTGTTTTCAGAGGACACGAACTCCTGGCAGGTGACCTCGGAGTGGCGTCACCGGAATGGCGGCTCGTCAAAGCCACGCAGCTTGCGGGAATGCAACCGGTCCACACCCTGTTCGCGCAGGCGGCGCATGGTTTCGATGCCGATATGCAGATGCTGGCTGATGCGCTCGCGATAGAAGGCGCGTGCCATGCCGCGCAGCTTGAGTTCGCCGTGCAGGGGCTTGTCCGAGACGCAGAGCAGCGTACCGTAGGGCACCCGGAAGCGGAAGCCGTTCGCGGCGATGGTCGCGGATTCCATGTCGACGGCGATCGAGCGGCTCATGTTGATCTGACCGAACAGGGCCGCGTAGCGCAGTTCCCAGTTGCGGTTGTCGGTGGTCATCACCGTGCCGGTGCGCAGCCGCGTCTTGAGCTCGCCATCGCGCAGGCCGGTGATCTTGGTCGTCGCTTCCTGCAGCGCGACCTGCACCTCCGCGATCGGAGGAACCGGCACCCAGGTCGGCAGGTCATCGTCGAGCACATGGTCGTCGCGGACATAGCCATGCGCCAGCACGTAATCGCCCAGGCGCTGGGTGCGCCGAAGTCCGGCGCAATGGCCCAGCATCAGCCAGCAATGCGGACGCAGCACCGCGACATGATCGGTGATGGTCTTCGCGTTCGACGGGCCGACGCCGATATTGATCAGCGTGATGCCGTCGCCGTCGGGACGCGCCATGTGGTAGGCCGGCATCTGCGGCGATCCGTCGGGCTCGACGAAGCGGCTATACTCGCCTGCCGCCGAGACCGCCTCCCGGCCAAGGCTGACGAACGCCTCGACATAGCGCTGGTAATTGGTCAGCAGCACGAAACGCTGGAAATCCGCCGCCGGCGTGCCGGTATAGTGATGTAGCCGGGCCAGCGAGTAATCCACCCGCTCGGCGGTGAACAGCGACAGCGGCCGCGGCTGGCTCGGGTTGGGCAGGAGCTGGCAGTTGGCGATCCGGTCGTCGGTGCTGGCGAGGTCGGGCAACGCGAAGCGCTCGGCCAGGCGACGCAGGTCGTCCTCGGTGATATCGGTGACGCTGTCCTCGATCACATAGGGCAGCGGGATGCGCCGGCGCGATCGCCCGACCAGCACCGGCCGGTGGTAATGGCGCAGCAGCAGCGTGATCTGCTGGTCGAGGTAGCTCGCGAAAAGATCCGGCCGCGTCAGGGTGGTGCCGTAGAAGCCCGGCTCGAGCAGGACGCCGTAGGGCATCCTCGTATCGGCGTCCAGGGCCGAGCCATCCACCTCGATGGCGAGATAGGGATAAACCGCCGCGGATGCGTCGCCGGCCTCGGCGCGTGCCTCGAACGCCGCGCGCAGCACAACCATGCTTGCCTCGTAGATCTCGCGCACCCGCCTGACCGCCGCACCGGCGTCGGTGAAGGCGACGAAGTCCGTGCCGGCCTGATCCAGAATGGTCCGATCTTGAATAGCCGGGGCTTGAGTGGAACCTGCCATGCCGCCTCACCTCCGGATCAGGATATAGTCGATCGTGAGATCGACGTCGAAGCTGTTGCCGGCCATGTCGGGCGGCACCGGCGGCAGCTGGGCGTTGCGGAACATGCCCTGGGTCGCATCGTCGAGCAGGTAGGAGCCCGAGCTGTCGACCAGCCGGACGCTTTTCACCCGGCCCTGCCGGTCCAGCACGACATGCACATGCGACGGCCCGTCCTGGCCCTGCCTGGCCGCCTCCTCGGGATAATACATGTGCCGGCGGATCCATGCGCCGATCTCGTCGCCGTAATCGTCGCTGACCCCCTTGATGCTGGAGGCCGAGGCATAGGGCGTCAGCAGCCGCCCGCCCTGGACCATCGGCCCGAGCGACAGATCCATTGGCGCGGCGGATCCGGCGGCACGGCCACGGCGTGCGCGAGGCGGCGTCGGGGCCTGCGAAAAGGAGAGGTCCATCGGATGCGAGAAGGGCGAACTGCTGGCGCGGGATTGGGGGCGCAGCGGCTGCGGCTGCTGCGGACGGGGGTTGGGCTGGGGCAGGGGCAGCGGCTCCGGCACCTGCATCTGAGGCAGCGGGACCGTCTCGGGGACCGGTGGCGGCTCGGCCGGCGGCAGCGTCGTCGGCGGCTGCAGGTTCGGTATCGGCTTGGCCGATGGCGGGCTGCTGTCGGTGTCCGGGCTGGACTGCCCGGTCATGCCGGCCGTTCCCGGACGATCATAGAGCATCTCGACCGGAGCCTGCTCCTGTGGCTTGCCGCCTTCCTGATGCTGCGCGAACAGCCCCGAGAGCACCACCAGCAGCAGGGCATGGAGGATTGTGGAGC
>CAXTCT010000161.1:0-5138 GCA_964242565.1 uncultured Acetobacteraceae bacterium
GGCCAGAGCATGGGCGCCGCCCTGATGGCGGTCGCGTTCGGCATGTCCGCGGGCGCCGGCATGACCGCCGCGACCCGCTCTGGCGGCAGCTCGGTCGCGCTGTTCACCGCGGCCGGCTTCGCGGGTGCGGCCATGGTCCTGAGCTGCCTGCGTATGACGCCGGCGGCGCGCCAGGCGAGGTGACAGGGCTAGGCCCTGGTTCGCAAGGGTCACGCTCGAGGTCGCCGATCACCTCGCTTCAGCCATCCTGCAGGATGGAGGCGAAGATCGCGCCCCTGGTGCGGAAGTAGAGATAAACAGTGCCCTTCGCCAATCCGGCCGCGACCGCGATCCGCGCGACGGCGGGCAGGCCGCCATCGCCCGCGACGAACGGGTCGCCGTCTGCCTTCAGGATGGCTTGCCGCCGCGCATCCTTGTCCTTGGCGGCATAGGCGCGCCTAGCCATGGCCCTGCCGAGAGGGCCTTGACATGTTGTAGGATGTCTGGGCGGCGAAGTGCCGCGACAACAGGCGGCTGCTGAACGCCATCACCTTGTTCAAGCGCCCGGCGACGACGCTGGGCTTGCCCGCGAACATGGCATCCAGCCCGATCCGCGCGACCGTGGCGGGCAGCAACTCCATGCGCTTCAGCGAAGGCGGGGTTTGGAAGCCGGAGGCGGCGTTGAAGCCCGTGTCCATCAGACCCGGCAAGAGGACGGTGACGCCGACCTTGGGAGCGAGCTCCACGTGCAGAGCCTCGCCCAATGACAACACATAGGCCTTGGAGGCGCCATAGGCGGCCAGCAGCGGGTCAGGCTGAAAGGCAGCCATGCTCGCGACCATCAGGATATGGCCATGTCCCCGCGCGGCCATGCGGCGGCCGAAGCCATGGCTCAGTTCGGTCAGGCTGACGATGTTGAGCTGGAGCATGGCCCGCAGGCGTTCGGGGTCCTGATCGACGAATGCGCTGTTCAGCCCGAACCCGGCATTGTTGACGAGGATGTCCGGCTCGATCCCATGTCGGTCCAGGCGCTGGCGCAGGACGTCGGCGCTTCCTGGCACCGAAAGGTCAAGCGGCTCGATGACGGCCTCGACGCCATGCTCCCGTTGGATGTCGTCGGCCAGTTGCCGCATCGGCGCCTCGCTGCGCGCGGTGAGGGCGAGATCGATCCCGCGTGCGGCAAGAGCTTTCGCAAGTTCCACGCCCAGGCCGCTCGACGCCCCGGTGACCAGCGCCCACGATTTTCCAGATACCCGCATGGCAACCTCGATATGACCGGTGGTCAGCGTACATGGCCAACGGTCATGATGTAAGCGCTGGCGCCGCTGCGTGAGGATCGCTCGCATCCTCCATCGCGCCACCCCTTCCACAACATTGTCGGCGCCCGGCAGCGGCCTACCTGATCTCGGCAAGCCATTTTCTGGACATCTCGCATCGCCGGATATAAACATATCGAAATGACACAGTAAAAATGCAACAGGTTGGGCCATAATATCAAGGTTTCTTGACCTTCGTTACATCTTATAGAATACAGGTCTTGTCATTCCCATGAAGGCGGATGATGTCGCGCCGGAGAATTTCATGCAGCCTCTTGCCCCGCCACGAATTCGGGTTTCCTGGCGGAGATTCCGCCCAACTTTCCTATCGGCAAGCATCCTGCTTTGCATCGCGCACGTGCCGGGGGTTGCCGCCACGCTGTCGCCCAAGGACGCCGCGATCACCGCCAAGGCCATCGGCTTTCTCGATCCCGCACCGGCGGGCGGCGTGGTCGCGGTGGCCTATGACGGCGCCAATGCCGCCTCCAAGGCCGACGCCGATGCCATCGCCGCCTTGTTCGCGGGAGGGCTGGCCGAAGGCAGCAACTCGGTGACCGCCAAGCCGGTCGATGCAGCGACGCTGGGTGACGGCAGCGGCTATATCGCGGTGATCGCGGCCCAGGGCGCCGGCGACGACAAGATCATGCAGGCGGCAAAAGCCCATCACATCCCCTGCATCACCGCAGAGGCGGGAGCGGTGCAGTCCGGCCAGTGCGTCATGTCGGTCCAGTCCGACCCGAAGGTGGAAATCACCGTCAACCATGCCGCTGCCCAGGCGACCGGCGTGTCGTTCCAGTCCGCCTTCCGCATGCTGATCCACGAGATCTGACCGTAGCCAGGATAGCCCGATCATGTTCAGACCTTTCAAGACAGCTTTGCTTGCCGGCATCTCGGTCCTGGCGCTCTGCGCCGGTCAGGCGCGCGCGCAATCGATCGACTACGGCTCCATGGAGCAGATGTTCGGCGAGCCCATCACCACCTCGGTCACCGGCACGCCGCAGCGCGTCTCCGAAGCGGCGGCGGCCATGACCATTGTCACCCAGGACGATATCCGGCGCTCGGGGGCGGACAACATCCCCGACGTCCTGCAGTTCGTCCTCGGTGTCGACACGCGCCGGTACAGCTTCGGTCAGTCCGATGTCGCGATACGCGGCTACGACGCGCCCGCGTCTCCGCGGATGCTCGTGCTGGTGAACGGCCGGCAGGTGTATCTCGACGATTACGGCTATGTCTCCTGGGATGCCATTCCGGTGCAGCTCAGCGAGATCCGGCAGATCGAGATCGTGAAGGGTCCGAACTCCGCGCTTTTCGGCTTCAATGCCGCGGCCGGCGTGATCAACATCATCACCTACGACCCGCTGTTCGACAGCACCAACACCGCCACCGTGCGGGGCGGCACGCAGAGGCTCGGGGAAGGCGAGGCGGTGACCACCGTCCATCTGGGCAAGAATTTCGGCGCGCGGGTCTCCGTCGGCGGCTACACGGCGCGCGATTTCGCCCAGCCTCCCGGCGGCGGTTATCCCGATCCGCGCAACGGCCGCATCAATGTCGATCTCCGCTGGCAGGTCGCCCCCCGGATCGAGCTGCGCGCCGAGGCCGGCCTGGTCGATAACCGCTATACCGCCTTCCTGCCGACGGCCAACTTCGCGCTCGGCGACAACCGCACCAACGACATACGGGCGGGCGTCGCCGCCGAGACGGGCGCGGGGCTGATCGATCTCGATCTGTATCGAAACGAGGCCCGTAATGAATATGGGTCGCCGGGAGAAGCTGTCGTCGCCACGAACGTCGTGCGCGTCGTCAAGCTCAGCGACCTGCTGAAGATCGGGGCGAGCAACACCATCCGCGCCGCCCTGGAATATCGGAACAATCTCGGAACCAGCCCGGCCTTCTATCGCGGCACGATCTCGTACGATGACTATGCCGCCAGTCTGATGTGGAACAGCCAGCTCTCCTCGAAGGTCGCGCTGGTCAACGCGTTCCGCGTGGACTACGCCGTCCTGAGCAGCGACGCCGACATCCTGCCGTTCGCCGGCCACACCTCACAGCTTTACAACAACACCACGATCTTCGCGCCGAGCTTCAACTCCGGGATCGTCTACGCGGCGACCGCCAAGGACACCTTGCGGCTCACCGCGTCGCGTGGCCTCCAGATGCCGTCGCTGGTCACCCTGGGCCTGCAAATCGCCAACAACGGGGTATTCGTGGCGGGAGTACCGACCTTGTCTCCGACCTCGGTCTGGAACCTCGATTTCGGCTATGACCGTCAGCTTGCGGCAATCCAGAGCGATTTGACGCTGGATGTCTTTGTCCAGCGCAACACCAAGCTGAGCAGCATCGTGTTCGGCGGCGTCGTTCCCTCCCAGCCGACCACGCCTCTGCTGCTGTTCGGCAATATCGGCTCGAGCGACGAGGCGGGAATCGAGATCGGCCTGAAGGGCAAGTCGGCCGGCGGCCTGCGCTGGAATGCCGGCTACCGGCTCTACGGGATCAGCCAGGACATCACCTCGGGCGCCTTGCCCTTGGCCGGGAGCAACCTGACCCGCGGCACGCCCGCCAACGAGATCATCCTCGGTGGCGGCTACACGGTGAAGAAATGGGAATTCGATCTCAATGGCCGCTGGCAGACATCGATCGAGGATTACACCGCCACCGCAGCCGGCGCCGTCCCGGTTCAGATCGGCAATTATGTGACGCTCGCCGGACGCATCGGATATAACCTCACCTCCCACATCACGCTGGCGGGCTCCGCGGAGCAGTTCAACCTGGCCCGCATCCGCGAAACCGCGGGGCTTCTGGTGGAGCGGCGCTTCATCGCCTCCGCCACCGTCCATTTCTGAGGCGGCGCCCTGTTCCGTGGCGACGCCGGTTGCCCGGTTCAATCCGGCCCGGGCAACAGCGCGCTGGTCCAGCCTTCCAGCCGGTAGCTGACCAGACCAATCCATTCATGAGTGGCCCAGTCGAGTGTTGCCAGTTTCTGGCCCAGGGAAGGCGCGTAGCCGGTGAGGTGGTCGCGCGACTGGTAGCCGACGGGCCATGGCAGCACGGACCAGCCGACCTTGCGGAACACGCCGACGGCGCGGGGCATATGGCTGGCCGAGGTCAGCAGCACCCAGCGCTCGCCCGGGCGCGGCCGCACCAGGGCGGCGCTGTTGACCGCGTTCTCCCGGGTGGTGCGGGAGCGGTTCTCGAACAGGATGCGTCCGGAGGGCAGGCCGAGCTGCTCGCACAGCAGGGCGGCATATTCGGCTTCGTTCGACACGCCCTGCTCGATATTGCCCGAACCGCCGCTGAAGACCAGCCGTGCCTTCGGGTAGTGCCGCGCCAGGGCCACGAAACTCGTCATCCGGTTGGCCGCGCCGTTGAGGATGGGCGTGCCACGGTCGCGGCTGGTCAGGTCGTCGATGGCGCCGCCCAGCACCACGATCCCGTCCACGGCGCCGGGAAAGCTGGTCACGGCCGGGAACCGGTCCTCCAGCGGATTGATGATCCACCGGTCGACAGGCAGCAGCAGGCACATCGTCAGGGCGCCCACGCCGGCGATCAGAAGCACGCGTCCGATCCGGCGCCGGTTCAGGAGCAGGCCAACGAGCACGCACTCGACCATGAGGGCGGACGGCAGCATCAGCATGGTCAAAATCTTGCCGAGGACGAACATCAATTTTGATGGGCTCCCATACCGAAATTGCTATGGCTAGGCGTGATTATTTCGTTCATAGCCTCATTCTGCTCCTGCGGCAGCCGCCACAGGATGAGCCCTCAAATGAACACGCCCGGGTAGGACGAGCATGCCCAGAACTGTCACCGGACCCGGATTCTCCATCGGACCCAGGACCGTCCTCG
>CAXTCT010000162.1:0-5129 GCA_964242565.1 uncultured Acetobacteraceae bacterium
CGTCGGGGCGCCTGCTGCTGCGCGAGAGCGGCACCGAGCCGCTGGTCAGGGTGATGGCGGAGGCGGAGGACGCGGCCCTGGTGGACCGCGTGGTGGACGGACTGTGCAACGCCATCCGCCACGTGTCGCTGGCCGCCTGATGCGACCCGGTCTGGTGCGATCCGGTCTTGGGCGGGGCGGACGCGTGATGGTCGTCGCGGGAAGCGATTCCGGCGGTGGCGCCGGCATCCAGGCCGACATCAAGACCATCACCGCACTCGGCGGCTACGCCATGACCGCGATATCGGCGGTCACCGCCCAGAACACGCTGGGCGTGCTCGGTGTGCTGCCGGTGCCAGTGGAATTCGTCTGCCTGCAGATCGACTGCGTGCTCGACGATCTCGGCGCCGACGCCTTCAAGACCGGCCTGCTGGACCGCGCCGAGGTCATCGTGGCGCTCGCCGGGCGTATTGCCGCGAGGCCCGACCTGCCGTTCGTGCTCGATCCGGTGATGGTCACCACGAGTGGGGACTGGTTCATGCCGGAGGACGCCGTGGCCAGCCTCAAGCGTAGCCTGGCACCGCTGGCCACGCTGCTGACGCCGAACCTGCCGGAAGCCGAAGTGCTGGCGGGACGCGAGATCCGCAGCCTGCGCGACATGCACGACGTGGCCATGCAGCTGCTCAGCCTCGGGTCGCCCGCGGTGCTGCTCAAGGGTGGCCATCTGCCGGGCGAGGAGGTGACCGACCTGCTGGCGACCGAGGACGGCATCGAAGCCTTCAGCGCGCCGCGGATCGAGACCCGCCACACTCACGGCACCGGCTGCACGCTCGCCAGCGCCGTCGCCACCGGCCTCGCGCAGGGCATGGACCTGCGTGACGCGGTCGTCCGCGCACGCGGCTATGTGCGGCTGGCACTCGCCCATGCTCCGGGCTATGGCGCCGGACACGGCCCGCTGGACCATGGCGTCACCTTCGATGCCAGCCTGCTCGAGGGATGATGCCGCGGGCCGGAAGGCTTTTGCTGGCGCTGCTGATCGGACTGGGCGGCTGCGGTGCCGGTGGTCCGGACAGCTGCAGGGTCAACCGCCTGGTGGACCTGCCTCTGCTGCCCGGCGGCAGGCTGCCGGCGATGGAGGCCTCCCTCGACGGCCAGAAACTGGTGTTCTACCTCGATACGGGGGCCGCAACCTCGATCCTGACGCCGGCTGCCGTCCGGCGTTTTGACCTGAGCGGCGATTTCGGCCGCAGGGCGCTGCTGCGCGGCATCGGCGGCGAGGTCGAGGCGCCGGTGGTGAAGATCCGCCACCTCGTCCTCGGCCACGGCCTGGTCCGCGATATCGAACTGCCGGTGGCCGGCGACCTTGGCGGCGATGTGCAGGGCATTCCGGTGCTGGGCCTGTTCGGCGCCGATTTCCTGTCCAACTACGACGTCGACATCGACCTGCCCCACCATCATTTCGCGATGTACGACCTGCGGGAATGCGGCGCGAACCTGCGGCCGCTCGAGGACCCTTCCTTCGACGTGCCGTTCCACCTCGAGGACACCAAGATCCTGCTCCAGGTGAAGCTGAACGGCACGCCGATGACCGCCATCCTCGATTCCGGCGCCGTGCGCACCCTTGTGGCCCGCGGCGATGCCGGGCGGGCAGGCGTGACCGGGCCGGACATGGCCACGGACCGCGCCGGCCATGCCATGGGGATCGATCTCAACCGGGTGGAGATGCGCCTGCACCGGTTCGGCAGCCTGGAGATCGGGGCCGAGACGATGCGCAATTTTCCTTTCGCGGTCGCCGATGTCGACGACACCCTGCTCGGCGACGATTTCCTGCGTTTCAACGAGGTGTGGATCTCGTACCCGCTGCAGCGCCTGTTCGTCCACCCGGTGCTGAAGAAACCGTCCTAGCCGCAGCCGCAGCCGCGCCACCGCGACGCTCGATGCACCAGATCGCGAATGCCTGGATCATGGCCGCTTCCTTGAGGCTGTCGAAGCGTCCCGAGGCGCCGCCATGTCCCGCTTCCATGTTGATGCGCAGCAGGATCGGATCGTCGCCGGTGGTGAAGTCGCGCAGTTTCGCAACCCACTTGGCCGGCTCCCAGTAGGTGACGCGCGGGTCCGACAGGCCGCCGAGCGCCAGGATCGCCGGATAGGGAAGCGGGCGGATATTGTCGTACGGCGAGTAGCTGGCGATCAGCCGGTAGGCGGCCTCGTCCTCGATCGGGTTGCCCCATTCGGGCCATTCCGGCGGCGTCAGCGGCAGCGAGACATCCGACATGGTGTTGAGCATGTCCACGAAGGGCACGCCGGCGACGATGCCGGCGAACAGATCCGGCCGCAGGTTGGCCACCGCACCCATCAGCAATCCACCGGCCGAAGCCCCGTGCGCCACGATGCGTCCGGCGGCGCCATGGCCAGTCGCGACGAGATGCTCGGCGCAGGCCACGAAATCCGAGAAGCTGTTCGGCTTGCGCGGGCCGCGTCCGTCGAGGAACCAGCCCCAGCCTTTCTCCGAGCCGCCGCGCACATGGGCGACCGCATGGATCCAGCCGCGATCGACCAGGCTCAGATGGCGGGTCGAGAAGTTCGGCTGGATCGCATGGCCGTAGGAGCCGTAGCCGTAGAGCAGCAGCGGCGCCGTGCCGTCGATCGGGGTGTCGCGCCGCATCAGCAGCGTGATCGGCACCGAGGCCCCGTCGGATGCGGCGGCGTGAAGCCGCAACGCCCGATACAGCGACGGGTCGTGCCCGGACGGGATCTCCTGCGTCTTGAGCAGGCGGCGTCCACGGCTTTCCATGTCGTATTCGAACCATTGCCGCGGCGTCGTCGGCGACTGGTAGCTGTAGCGCAGCAGCGCGGTGTCATGATCGAGGCAGCCATCCAGGCCGAGCAGATAGGCTTCCTCGTCGGTCGCGATCTGGTGGGTCTCGCCGTTGCGGTCGGTGATGACGATGACGTCGTTGGCCTCGCAGCGCTCGACGCGCACCAGATGATCGCGGAAGGCGCTCGCCTGGACGATGAAATGTCCGGGCCGGTGCGCCACCCATTCCCGCCAGTTCGCGCGCGACGGGTTCGAGGCCGGCGTCTGCATCAGCTTGAAATCGGTCGCGTCCCCGAGATTGGTGCGGATGATGAAGCGGTCCTGCCAATGCGACATCGAATACCGCACGCCCTTCTCGCGGGCGGCCACCAGGCGCGGTTCGGAGGTGGGATCGCTCGCCGGGATCAGCCAGGTTTCGCTGGTTTCCTGGTCGCCGCAGGTGATGCTGATCCAGGCGCGCGAGGCCGATGTGCCGACGCCGATGAAAAAGCCCGGATCATGCTCCTCATAGACCAGCATGTCGGGCCCGCCGCGCGCCGGCCGGCGATAGATCCGGGTCGGCCGGCCATGGTCGTCGCGGAATACCCAGAACAAATGCCGGCTGTCGGGCGAGAAGGTGAAGTCGCCGGTGGCGCTCTCGACGGCGTCGTCGAGCAGCGATCCGGTGCGCAGGTCCTTGACGCGGATCCGGTAGATCTCCGAGCCCTGCGCATCCTCGGCATAGGCGAATAGCTGGTGGTCGGGGCTGTGCCGGGCGTCGGCGACGACGAAATATTCGTGATTCCTGGCCAGCGCGTCGACGTCGAGCAGGATCTGCTCGTCCCCGCCGCCGCGGGGCCGGCGGGCGTGGATCGGCTGCTCGGCGCCGGGTGCGTAGCGGGCGTAATATTCCCAATCGCCGTCGGGCAAGGGCGGCGACATCTCGTCGGGCTTCAGCCGTCCCTTCATCTCGGCCAGGATCGCCGCCTGCAGTGGCTCGGTCGGGCGCAGCATCTCGGCGGTGCAGGCATTCTCGGCACGCAGATGGGCGGCGATGTCCTCGCGCAGCGCGGCCGGGTCGCGCAGCACGCGCTGCCAGTTCGCGTCCTTCATCCAGGCATAATCGTCGGTGCGGACATGCCCGAACTGCTCGGTCAGAACGGGGCGCTTGGCGGCGACTGGAAATTCCATGCGACGGGTCCTCTGCGGCTAGCCCGAATGTAGAGTGCGCAGCGCGTCGGTGCGACCGAACAGCGCCAGTAGCACCATAATCGCCTGGCCGCGCGGCGAGCCCAGCTCGGGGTCGCGGTCCAGCAGGATTTCCGCATCCTGCCAGGCCAGGCGCAGCAATTCGTCCAGGCGCGGCCCTGTCGCCAGCCGGAAGCCGGGCAGCCCGGATTGCCGCTTGCCCATCAGGTCGCCACCGCCGCGCAGCCGGTAATCCTCGTCGGCGATCAGGAAGCCATCCTCGGTGTCGCGCAGCATGGTCAGACGCTCGCGGGCATTGCCGCCCAGCGCGTCGTCATGCAGCAGCAGGCAGTAGCTCGCGGCAGCCCCGCGCCCGACCCGCCCGCGCAACTGGTGCAGTTGTGCCAGGCCGAACCGTTCGGCATGTTCGACCACCATCACCGTGGCACTCGGAACATCGACCCCGACCTCGATCACCGTGGTCGCCACCAGGATACGCGTGCGGCCGGCGGCGAAATCATCCAGCGCCGCCTCGCGTACCGCGATGTCCTGCTGGCCATGGGCAAGACCCACGGCGCCGGGTCCGAAGCGCTCGCAGAGCGTGCGGAATCGATCCTCCGCCGCCGCCACGTCGAGCAGCTCGCTCTCGTTGACGAGGGGGCAGACCCAGAATATCTGGGCATCGCCGGCCAGGGCACGACCGATCCCGGCCACGACCTCCTCGATCTGGCCGAGGCCATGCAGGGTGGTGCGGATCGGCTTGCGCGAGGCCGGCTTCTGGTCGAGCCGGCTGACCTGCATCTCGCCCCATTGCGTCAGCAGCAGCGTGCGCGGGATCGGCGTCGCGGTCATCACCAGTATGTCGGTCATCTCGCCCTTGTCGCCCAGCAGCAGCCGCTGCTCGACGCCGAAGCGATGCTGCTCGTCGATCACCGCCAGGGCCAGATCGGCGAACTGCACACCCTGCTGGAACAAGGCGTGCGTGCCGACCGCGAGCTTGACGTCGCCACGCGACAGCAGCGTGCGGGCATGACGGCGCGCGGCCCCCTTGATGCTGCCGGTCAGCAACGCCACCGGGATCGGCGACAGGCGCGAGAGGGTGTGGTGATGCTGGCGCGCCAGGATCTCGGTGGGCGCCATCAAGGCTGCCTGCGCGCCGCATTCC
>CAXTCT010000163.1:0-5112 GCA_964242565.1 uncultured Acetobacteraceae bacterium
CGCGCGCCGAGCAGCGCAGCGAGCTGATCCAGGGCCTCAAGGAAGGCATGATCCTGGACGGCGTGGTCAAGAACATCACCGACTACGGCGCGTTCGTCGATCTCGGTGGCGTCGATGGCCTGCTGCACGTGACCGATATCGCCTGGAAGCGCATCAACCACCCCTCCGAGGCGCTGCAGATCGGCCAGCAGGTTCGCGTGCAGGTGATCCGCTTCAACTCCGAGACGCAGCGCATCAGCCTGGGCATGAAGCAGCTCGAGGCCGACCCTTGGGAAGGTGTGGCCGCCAAATATCCGCCCGGCGCCCGCTACAGCGGCCGCGTCACCAACATCACCGACTATGGCGCGTTCGTCGAGCTCGAGGCCGGGGTCGAGGGTCTGGTGCATGTGTCGGAGATGTCCTGGACCAAGAAGAACGTCCATCCGGGCAAGATCGTCGCCACGTCGCAGGAAGTCGACGTCATGGTGCTCGACGTGGACAGCTCCAAGCGCCGCATCTCGCTCGGCCTCAAGCAGGTCCAGCGCAATCCGTGGGAGCAGTTTGCCGAGGATCACAAGGTCGGCTCCACCGTCGAGGGCGAGATCCGCAACATCACCGAGTTCGGCCTGTTCATCGGCCTGTCCGCCGACATCGACGGCATGGTCCATATGTCGGACCTGTCGTGGGACGACGCCGGCGAAGCGGCGATGGCCGGCTTCGAGAAGGGCCAGGTCGTGCGCGCGAAGGTGCTGGACGTCGATGTCGAGAAGGAGCGCATCTCGCTCGGCATCAAGCAGATGCATGACGACCCCGCCGCCGACACCCTCTCGCGCGTCAACAAGGGCAGCGTCGTGACCTGCACCGTGACCGCGATCCAGGCCAACGGCATCGAGGTGAAGGTCGACGAGGTATTGAGCGGCTTCATCCGCCGCGCCGAACTCGCCCGCGACAAGACCGACCAGCGCCCGGAGCGTTTCGCCGTCGGCGAGCGCGTCGACGCAAAGGTGATCTCGGTGGACCGCGCCTCGCGCAAGCTCTCGCTCACCATCAAGGGACGCGAGGTCGAGGAGGACAAGGCCGCGATCAACGAGTACGGCTCGTCGGACAGCGGCGCCTCGCTCGGTGATATCCTGGGTGCCGCGATCCGTCGGCGCAACCAGACCACCGACTGATCCGCGCCATCTCCGGTCGTCCAATGAAGAAGGCGGCGCCAGTAATGGCGCCGCCTTCTTCTTGCCCTCTTGACGATGGCCCTATCAACCCGGACACGAACCCGATCGAGCGCGCCATCAGGCCGGCCGCCCTGGGAAGAAAGAATTGACTTTCTGCTGGCAGCCGCGGGGGCGCCCACCGCTGGGCGATCATGGCATCGTTGCGACCGTAAAGCTCGATGATGTAGAACCCTACATCTCGAAGGTCATCCCATGCAGCGTCTCGAGGAGTTGCTATCCTGGAAGCAGGGTTGATCCGGCAACCAGCAGTAATTCTCCAGATCGGCTTATCGTGCTCATCTAATCGTCACGTCTCGATGTCTATGCTATTGCTCATCGAGGCTACTGACACCGAGGTAAATGCGAGCGAGAAGCTAACGCCTTCCTGGGTTCCCGCAATTTGAGCGACATTGATTTCAGCCGCCGTGTTGGTTGCCAGGGCCGAACTCGGAAGACCATTGGTCCTAGCGGAGCTGTTACTGCCATCGGATGCAGAGCCCATCGTTTCCAGCAAAGCGGACGCTACCATGGCATCGGTGTCACCTGGAGGCAGGCTATCAGATGATTTGTGATCCAGGTCACTCGGCGTACTAGACGCCAAAGGTGAAGCCACCGGAGCGCTCTTCAAACCAAGACCTTCAAGCAGGATGTCTTTGACATTGTAGTTACCACCGGCGCCTCCATATTCGCCTCCGAGCGCGTTTGGGTCATTCGGTACCAGAGCAGCTTGAAAATCCGCTGCACTCATTGTGGTGGTCATTCCTCCCCCTCCTGGATAAATGACGCTGAAGGTGACCATCTGAATGGACGATTGCGCGAAATCCGCGGCGACGAGCGTGCCACCTGCGGCTTTCGTTGCAGTGGAAGCGGCTAATAATTGAGCGTTCGTACTAAGGTCGATGGTGTCGGAAGTGGAGGCTAGGCCTCCGCTCGCCGACGGCCCGGATTGCGGCGAGGACAGGCTGGACGGGGACGACGACTTACCTGATACCCGATCGGCACCGACACCTGAGATCGGGTCGATCACTTCTGCTCTCCTTGAACCCGAAAGGCGTTGGGCGGTGAAACCATAGACCGACATGTTACAATGGCTTGGTTTCAGTTACGATCGCGTTAAGAATCTGGCTCGGAACGCGGTCAGAGCAGGTGAGTAGGCAAAGAGATGATCGCACGTAAAAATCGAGCGTTCGTTCACCGCCTATAGCTGCCGGCGCGCAAGACGGCGACATGCCGCAACTCGAAATCCCGCCTAGCCTCCGGCCGATCGCTATGAAGCCCACACCCTGGCGGTCGCAGTCCGATCGGCGCGGTTGCCTGGATGCATCGGCCCTGCACCGTCCAGTCGCCGCGGCGGGCCAAGCCGGCTTCCCGGCGACGAGCGACATCCTCCGCCACTTCCCCTGCCACTCCTCGGGGCGGTTCGTGCCCGAAATGCGGCTTCACGGCGGCGGCGATGTCCGTGGTCGAAACCAAAAGGCGCGACACCGGGATCTGCTTGAACCCTATGCGAGCCCGTTCGGTGAGGTTCCGTGCTGCGAAAGCCGGTTCAGATATTCGGAGAAAAATCTTTGCGAGACATCGTGCGGCACTCTCTCGAAAAGAAGCATGCTGAGAAACGCGACGACCTCGTCGGAAAGCCGACCGCCCAGCGCGCCGGCAAAAGCCTCGGATGTGTAGGTCTCCATGAGATCCTCGACATCCCGATCGGTTATCCTCGTGAACCGGAGCCGCTTTATCGACAATCTGTATGACTGGACCAGGTCGAAGACGGCCGTCAGGTCCGGCGTCGGAACCTGTTCTTGCAGCGCGACGCTTTGTGACAAAACCATGTTATTCTCCCGATTTGGTCAGGCCGGGTTCCGCCGGGCGGTTGACGATCAACTCGCCGCCGCTGCCGTTGGCAGCCGGATGCGACATCTCAAGCCGTCGGGCTTGAAGGCAAGATGCACCATGCCGCCGAAGCTCTGCATCAGCCCGCGTTCGAGCAGGCGAGATCCGAATCCCCGGCCGGCCGGAGGGACAACGGGCGGCCCGTCATGCTCCTGCCACATGATGTCCACGGCAGAAATGCCGCATCCATCCCGCTCTGCGGTCCAACGGACATCGACCCCGCCCTCCGGCACCGAAAGAGCGCCATGCTTGGCCGCATTGGTGGCCAACTCGTGGAATGCAAGGCAGAGCATCTCGACCGTGTTGGCCGGCAGTTGCACCGGCGGCCCGCTTACCGTCACGCGGCCTTGGCCGCCATAGGGTGCGAGCGCGTGCTCCACAATCTCAGCCAGCGGCGCCCGTTCCCAGTCGCCCTGGATCAGGAGATCATGCGAGCGCGCCAGTGCGAGGAGCCGTGCCTCGAAATTATCCTGCACCTCGCGGGGCACTTCGCCGACGCGAAGGGTCTGCATGGCTACGGCCTGCACGGTCGCCAGCAAGTTCTTGAGCCGGTGACCCATCTCCGCGAGCAGCAGGGCCCGCCGCTCCTCCTCGGCCCGGCTGATGGAGTTGTCGCGGAACACGTTCAGGTAGCCGATCGCCCGGCCATCCTTGTCACGGAGCGGCATCATGCTGCCGCTCGCCCAGAAGCGGGTTCCGTCGTGCCTCAGGTGCCAACGCTCATTCAAGGCGAAGCCACACTGCATGGCGCGGCGGAGTTCCCCGGGAAAGACACCCCTGGCACGATCCTCGGCCGGGAAGAAGATTTCACCGGACCGGCCGAGGATGTCGGCGTCTCCATATCCCAGGATCGATCGCGCGCCAGCATTCCAGCCGGTGATCTGGCCGGCCAGGTTCATGGTGACGACCGCATAATCCGTGGCGCTGTCCAGTATCCGCCTGGCCTGGTCCAGCTCGGCGCGAAGCCGTTGAATTTCCGTCTTGGATGCTGCGGCATGCGAGATTTCCGTCTTGCCTGCCGCCATGTTCGCGTCATCGCTGCGCGCATGGACGGGTGCCGCGCTGTCCCCCCGACGGCTGCCGGAGATTTGTGTCTGCATGTACCCTCCTCCGAAATGATTTCTGAGGCCTGGCGCGTGACGCTGCTGTCGTAAATCGTACGGCCGCTCAAAATTACCTCGGAATTGTTCAGCAAGGTCGGATGCTGCCTGGATCGTTTAGGCTTGGCCGGGGGCGCATCCTGGTCTAGACCTCAGGCATCGCCCGCCGAGGTCCTCCGGCGCGGGCGGCTGGAAGCAATCCTGTGCTCCCGCCGACATTTGTCGCTCGGGAATGCTCCGTGTCCGAAGTTCATGCTGCTGTTCCGATTCCGCGCAACCGGTTGCTGGCCGCACTGCCTCCCGATGCGCTGGCCCAGCTCTGGCCGAAGCTCAAGCCGGTCGCGCTGTCTCTCCGCGCGGTGCTGATGGGGGCCGGTGAGCCGATCGAGGCCGTCTATTTTCCGGAAACCGGCTGGGTGTCGATGCTGGCGCTGCTGGCGGACGGCCAGTCGGCCGAAGTGGGCCTCGTCGGCAGGGAAGGCATGGTCGGCCTGGCGCTGCTGCTGGGCGGCAATAACGGGATGGCCGAGGCGGTGGTGCAAGGGGCCGGCACCATGTTGCGGATGGAGGCGGCTGATTTCAAACGGGCGCTGGACGACATACCGGGTCTGGAAAAGGCGCTGCTGCGCTATGCGCTCGCCTTCCAGGAGCAGGTGACCCAGACCGCCGCCTGCAACGGCCATCATGCGCTGGACCAGCGGCTGGCGCGCTGGCTGTTGATGGCGCATGACCGGGCCGAGGGCGACGAGTTCCCGATGACGCAGGAATTCCTGGCGCTGATGCTCTGCGTCCACCGTCCCGGCGTGACCGTGGCGGCACGGTTGTTCCAGCAGGCCGGGCTGATCCGCTACGGACAGGGCCGGATGGTGGTCACGGATCGCCATGGCCTCGAAGCCGGAAAAACGTCGCGGAGGGAAAGAGTGTAGAGCTCG